>CAIXSC010000428.1 GCA_903921945.1 uncultured Planctomycetaceae bacterium | reverse complement strand
GGTTGCTGGTTGCTGGTTGCTGGTTGCTGGTTGCTGGTTGCTGGTTGCTGGTTGCTGGTTGCTGGTTGCTGGTTGCTGGTTGCTGCTTGCTGGTGGCTGGTGGCTGCTTGCTGGTGGCTGCTTGCTGGTGGCTGCGGGTTTTCCCTGGCGCCGACTGGGTAGGCGGTGGCTTGGTTTTCATTTGGCGATTCGGTTTGGCGCGAATGTTCGTTGACAGCGCGGACAGATCGCCTGTCGATCGGTTATCATCTGAGGCGACGACATCGGGATGATTCGGCACTGGACGGAACGGGGCGGGTCACGTTGGTTTGGCTAGCCTGCCGCCATCCCTTCAACCGTTGTGATTCGAGACGCGCATGGCACCGGCGAGCTTCGACCCCTATTACAAGTGGCTTGGCATACCGCCAGAAGAGCAGCCGCCGAATTATTACCGGTTGCTTGGGATTCCGTTGTTCGAATCCGATTTGGATGTGATCGAGAATGCCGCGCATCGGCAGATGGTGTACATCCGCACTTTTCAAACCGGCAAGAATGCCGATCTTTCCCAAAAACTGCTCAACGAACTGGCGGCGGCCAAAGTCTGTTTGATGTCGCGTTCGAAGCGAGCGGCCTACGACGAGGCTTTAAGTCGGCAGATGCGAGGCGAGGTCGACGGGGCAGCGCCGGGACTGGCAGGGAGCGTCGAGGGCGATTCGGGGGTGGCGTCAGACGATTCGCAGGCCTCCGAGGACTATTCGAGCGCGCAGGAGAGCGAGAGCGCGGCGAGCGAACCGTCGTGGTCGGACAGTGCCAGTGAACCCGTGTTGGACTTCTCTCGACCAGCCACGGAGCGTCGTGACCGGTCGCGTGTCAAGAAGCAGCCCAAGCGTGCCCAACAGCCGATCGTGGCGATCTTGCTGCTGTTTGGCGGACTTGGGGTGGTGGCGGTCTTCTTGATCGTACTGTTGCTCGTGTTGATTTTCCGCAAGCCGAAGGATAATCCCAATGCGGGGCAGTCGGCTGGAAAAGCCACGATTGGTAGTACGGGGAGCCCAAATGAAGTGGCCGGCGCCTTTGGAACCGGTGCGTTTGGCAAGTCCGCTGGCGGCGGGCAAGCGGGCAACGCGAGTGCGGGGGGCGATCCGGCGAAAATTCAGGGACCAGGCGACTCGAAGGTGCCTGTCGTTGCTGAGTCTGGCAAGGCGGCAAGTGGCAAGGGGCCGAAGAGTCCGAAACCGGACCCCAATGTTCCCGCGCTGAGCGATGGCCAATCCGCTGAAACGGGATCTGGCGTTCCGGGAACGAACGCCGCGAAGTCCGGCGGTTCTCCAGGTGGTGTGCCGGGCAGCGAATCCGCTCCAGGGGCAGTTCCTCCCGCGACAGCGTCTAGCGATGACAAACGGACGGAGCGGATTCGGGCCCAGTTCGAGATGGCCCGTCAATTGTTGATCGCGCGTGATGCCAACAAGGCCCAGGCCGCTCTTGGCGGACTGGGAGGTCTCAACCGCGAACCATCGCTCCGGGAAGAAAAGGAGCAATTGGAAGCAATAAGTCGGTTTATCGGCGAGTTTTGGAAGAGTGTGCGGAATGGTGTGACGCGCGTCCGCGGTCGGCTTCAACCAGGCGGCGATAACAAGGGTGGTGACAAAAAGAGCGGAAACAACAAAGGCGGCGACAACAAAGGCGGCGACAACAAAGGCGGCGACAACACAGGCGGCGACAAGAAAGGCACCGAGACCAAGGGCGTAAACAACAAGCCGGATATGGGGGCTGGCCAGAAGGAAGAAGTTCAGACCGAAAACGGTAGCTTGCCGGAGAGTGAACCGCCGGAATCTCAAGAACTCGAGTTTTTGGGAGAGGTCTTCGGCATCGCCGACGAGGGATCAGGCGCCGAATTCACCTTGAATGGCGAGCCGTGGATGGCCCCGCTGCTCGAACTGCCGCCGAAAGCGGCGGTTGCCTTGGCGTTGTTAAGCATGGGGGATTCCGATGGATTTGGACGTTTCTACGTCGCCGCGTTCCTATTGATGGATCAAAAGGGCGACCCCGACGAGAATCGGCAGATCGGCATGGCGATGTATCGTCACGCCGAGATGCTCAGCAGCGAAGCCAACATGTTCATCCTCCAGGAATTCCGACTCGAAGAGGAAATGCTGGACGAGGCCGCGGAAAAATTTCCCCCCGATCGGCTCAAGGTTCGGCAGCGGCCCAAGGGCGGCGCCGAGAAGAAAACCAGCCAAGAAAAGTAACGTCTGTCGGATTAGGCAGGCAACGAGTGGCCGTCCACCTTCCCGCGAGTCACGGTGCGGGCTCGAAGCGTTACCGGCTCTGCCAGCTCTCGTACCGATTTCAGGGCGGCTGAGAGGCTCGATTTCCTGGCATTCTGGATAAACTTGGCACGCTGAATTGGACGAAAACAATCGGCAGGTCTACTTAGGCGTTAAGGAAGGTGACCGTGCCAAGGCTCTCAATTCTCGTCCCATTGTCGGGGCCGGTGCCCCTGTTTGAGAACACGCTGGCGTCCGTGCTGCAAAATCGGCCGGCCGACTGTGACGTGTTGGTAGTGCATCCCGAATCCTATGACGACCCTTGGGAAGTCATGGACGAGGTGCAGTTGTTGGAGACGCCGGTAGGAGTGCCGCTGCTGGAGATGCTGGACGCCTCGTTGCCATATGTACGCGGCGAGTTTCTACACATTCTGCAACCGGGATTGGAAGTCACGGAAGGTTGGGCGGACCGGGCTTTGGCGGCCTTTGGCGGTGGCGACGACGTGGTGGCGGTAAGTCCGTGGCTGGTCGAGGCCGCGAACAGCCGTCGGTTGGTCGCTCGGGGGGTTGCGTTCGATCGACGCGGTGGCCGCGCGGTGGTTGGGGCGGGGATTGACGTGGAACGGGCTGGAGCCAGGCTTCACGAGCAATCCCTCAGGAAATCGCGGGTCGACGGGCGGGGAACGGGCGAGCAAGTGCTGGGGCCAACCCTTCAGGCTGGTTTTTATCGCACCGCGCCGCTGGCGGAGATTGGCGGCTGGGAAACCTCGTTGGGGCTCGAGTGGGCCGATGTCGATTTGGCGTTGTCATTCGCGGATGCGGGCTTTCGCTGCGTGGAATCCGCCGACTCGGTGATCCTGGGGCCGGCGGAATCGACTTGGGTGGAATCGCCGCTGCGTGATGCGGCCACGTTCTCGGAGCGTTTCGCGGCCGGTCGTTGTGGCGAGCGAGTGTATCTTCGGCATTCGTCGCGGATCGATGGTTTGGCGCCGATGGTGGCTCGGGGCGCTGGTCTGGTCGCTTCGTGGTTAACCGGAGGAACCGCTCGGCCGTCGCTCGCACAAGTCGCGGGACGCATGGCTGCTTGGTCGGAGCGGCCGCGACATCGGGAATTCCGTCGTGAATTGGCCGAGTGGACAGCAACTCGACGGCCACGTCCGATTGAGGTGGCCAAGTCGCTGGAACCGCAAGTGGAGACGCGTAGCGAGTCCGGATCGGTCGGTCAGGGCTCTTCGAGCGATGTTGTTCCCCGTCGCGCAGCGTAGCCATCACGAGACTCAATTCGGCCAGTGCAGCCGAACCATCGCCACAGGTCTCGAGTAGGTACTTCGGACCGCCGCGGGCCCGGTGCCCCGCATGGCGTTTCGGCGACGAGCCCTGTTGCGGGTCCGCCGATGGGGCGTCGGTCGCTGTTCCGATGGCGTCTGTGCCGATGCGGTGATTCGGTCACTCCCGCACGGCTGTCGATGTCGTTCCCCTTGACCATCGCGGGCTGGCCGAATAGCTTATCCTCTCCGAAGTGACCAAGAGGGTTATCTTGATATCCCCGTGTCGCACTTGGCCCTTGGTGTAACGGTAGCACGATTGACTCTGGATCAATTAGTCTAGGTTCAAATCCTAGAGGGCCAGCTTGCCTCTTTGGTGATCAGGATTCTCCCTGAACCCGCTTTTTTCCTGGGGATATGGGTGAAATGACACCGTCGCTGGCTTCCAGCAATCGCTCGGGCGTGCGCTTTTCCTGTTTCCTGCTCGTGGCTTTGGCTCAGTGGCAGCCGTCACCTGCCGCGTTCAAGCCGGTGGTGGTCTCGCCGGAAACCGCGACGCTCCAAAGTGGCGGACCGGCGAGTTTGGCCGTGGGTGGTTGGTCCTACCTCATGGCCCCTCAAGACTCGGGGAACGTCGAGGTTTCCGCCACGGTGACCATCGACGAACCGGCTCGCGAGTTCGGCTATTTTGGTTCTTCGTGGTCGGTTTGGCCGGACCCGAAAGTCGCGGACCAAGGCTTCGATGCGGGGCTGCTGCTGCGAGCGAAAGAAGACGGCGCGAGCGGCTACCGCGTGCAGCTTTCGGTGAAGTACCAACAAGCCACGCTGGTGCGTTTTCCCGACGGCGGGTACGTGCGATCGGTGCCGTGCGCGGTGAAGGCCAAAACGCCGATCCGGCTGCGGGCACGCGCGGCGGGCGGCGTGGTCCGCGTGTTTGTCGACGACCGGGAAGTGATTGCGTATGTCGATCGACTTACGCCGTATCCCGAGCAAGGCCGGGTGGCGTTGGGAGTTTCGAGCGGCGCTCGGGTCACGTTCTCCCAAGTGTCGCTGAACGCGGTGGACACCGAGGGCACGCCGGCGCCGGTGCCGCATCAACCGCGTTTGCAGTCGCGGTCGTGGGTGGGCGGCCGCGCGTGGGTGTTTGACGGCGACGAGCCGATCATGCTGCTGCCGTCCGCCGAATCGTCGACGATCATGAACGTGAAGCTGCTCCCCGGTTTCAAACCGCTGCTGACTTGGAACAGCCACTGGGACACGCAAAACCAAGGGGCCTATGCGGAGGCGACGAACCATACCGTGGACGTCCAAACCAGCGGGGGCGGGGAAACGCTGTCCGCTACCTGGCGCGGAAGGCATGTGAAGGATCGCTTTGGCACGCGGTCGAAGATGACGGTCGGGTTCGATCGTGAACGCGGCGTCTACACTTATGACATCGAGAGCGAACTGGAAGTGTTCACGGGCGAGCCGTTCCAGTTTCGCTACGGCTTCGATTTCGAGCACCACACGCCGCTCGATCCATTCCAATGGCAGTATCTAATAGCTCGCCGTCGCGGTGGCGAGCTCTACCATCGACCTGTCGCGCCGGTCGATCCGGGGCCGCAGTACGACTTGGAAACGTACCAAGGTTTGCGGGTTTGGTATGGTCGCCATAACGGCGATTTGCGGGTCGCTCCGGCCGTCGAATACGACATTCGTCCCGAATGGAATCCCGCCATTCAGGCGGATGGTAAACCGGGCCAGCGGCTCTGCAACACGGCCGTTTGCGCCGCCTTCTACGACACTGGCGTGGCATTCCCGCAGGAGACCGCCAAGCCGGGCACGAAGCTTCGCGTCAAATACCGTTACACGGGATACCCGGCCGACGAGGCGAAGGGGTTGTTCGAGCAGTCGAAGGTGTACGTCGCGCCGACGCTTGATCCGCACCACCACTACATATTCGCCGATGAGTGGCCCAAACTGACCTTCCGCCAGTTTGTGCCGATGAGCGAAACATGGCAGCTCGGGCGGACGCCGTTCATGACCGGCCACAATCAACGGCCCACGTACGAGCTCGTGAAGAACTGCGGGGCCGGGAGCGGGTTCGCCATGAAGCTCGGTCCGGCTTCGTTCGGGAAAGCGACGCTGTCCAAAGCCGGCTCGCTCGCCAAGGGCCGCTACCTTGTGACGGCGATCGTCAAGGGCGACAACATGCTCGGCCCCGGCGGGCGTATTGAACTCGAGGCGGTACAGGCCAAGACAGGCAGGAAACTGGCCGAAGCGCGGCACTTTGTCGGTGCGGGCAGCTTCGACTGGCACCCGCAGGCGTTCGCCTTTGAGCTTGCCGAGGATGCGGGAACGTTGAGTTTGGCCTTGGGAAACGCGGGCACTGGCGAGTTCTTGGTGACCGATATCGAGTTCCGCCGGCTTGCCGATGGCGAGCCGTTGCCGACCGGCGCGCGGTCCCAGGCGAACGATCAACCGGCTCCGCTACCGCCCGTGCTTCCGGCCGCCGTTGTCGATTATCGGATGCTCGAAGGCAAAGGATTCCACGCACTCAACTACGCGGGCGGCGACCACCTCGATTTGGCGAATGTCGATTGGGTCGTGGACGAAGGCCGTCCAGCTCTCAGGTTCGCGGACAACGAGTCCGGGCGGCAAGCGTTTCACCCGGCCGGCTACATCGGCATGCATCTGTTCGGCAACGCTCAGGACTTCCAATACCTTGCGACCTATCGGTCGTACGCCCATGCGCGTTCCACTCCGTTCGCCCTTGGAGCGGGCGGCTCCGTGGTGCTTGGCTGTGAACGCTACTACCTTCACGGCGCGTTCTATCGTGGACTCATTGGACGCACGGTGATTCTGCGGCGTGCGTTAAACGCCGAAGAAATCGGCAGGCTGATGAGAGACCAGCCGTTGATGACTACGTTGCCCATGGACGCGTCCGGTTCGAATGGCGTGACATTGGCGGCCTGGATCAAGCCCGCGGCGCGACTGGGCAAGAACAACCAGCATCCCGGCGGCGGAGACATCGTCGGATACGGCAATCGCCGTTATGTGCTCAAACTGGTCAGCGCGGGCCAAGCGAACGACGGGGCTCCGTATCGGCTCGCGGCGCGTTTGAATGTGAACGACGGTGTTGCCAGTGAGCGAACCTTGGAAGCCGACCGTTGGTATCACGTCGCTTTGAGCACAACGCTGGAAGGCGGCCAGCGCCGCATGCGGCTGTTCGTCGATGGCCGGCAAGAGTCCGAAGGCCTGACGAGCAAGTGGTCGGAATGATCGGTGACCCTGTGCGTGCCGATTTGCCATGAGCACGCGTTTGGGGACGAATCGCGGCCAGTGTTTCCGCGATTCGTCCGTTGTGAACAGGCGGTTTCGATTTACGCGAGCACGCCGCGAACGACGTCGCCGTGGACGTCGGTCAGACGGTAATCGCGACCTTGGAAGCGGTAGGTCAGACGCGTGTGGTCGAAGCCAAGCAGGTGCAGCACGGTCGCTTGCAGGTCGTGGACATGCACTTTGTCTTTCGCGATGGCGAAACCGAGCTCATCGGATTCGCCGTACGAGTGGCCGCCTTTGACGCCGCCCCCCGCCATCCACATCGAGTAGACATCCGGGTAATGGTCTCGGCCGAGCACGGAACCACCCGCCGTCCGACCTTCGCGAAACGGTGTGCGACCGAACTCGCCACCGCAGATGATCAGGGTTTCGTCGAGCAGCCCGCGTTGCCGCAAATCGTTGATGAGGGCGGCGACGGGCTTGTCCATCGTGGCGCATTTGCGGGTCAGCCCGTCACGAATGTCTTCGCCGGGACCCGTGCCGTGGAAATCCCAGCCCCAGTCGAAGAGCTGCACGTAGCGGACGCCTTGTTCGACAAGCCGTCGTGCGAGCAGGCAGTTGTTCGCGAAGCTGGCTCCGCCAGGTTGAGCACCGTACGCTTCGAGCGTCTGTTGCGTTTCGCGGCCAATATCCATGACCTCCGGCACCGACACCTGCATCCGGAACGCCAACTCGAACTGGGCGATGCGAGTCGCGGTTTCCGGGTGGCCTAACTCGCGTCCTTGACGCTCATTGAGGTCGCGGAGCGCATCGAGGCTTGCGCGGCGAAGTTCGCGGTCCATCCCCGCCGGATCGGAGGCGTAGAGAACCGGGTCGCCCTTCGACCGGCACTGGACACCTTGGAACACCGACGGCAAGAAGCCGCTTCCGTAGGAGTTCTTCCCGCCGTTTGGCTGAACACCGCTGGAAATCAACACGACGAATCCGGGCAGGTTTTCGTTGTCGGAGCCCAGTCCGTAGGTGGTCCACGAACCGAGCGAAGGCCGGCCGGACCGCGGCGAGCCGGTGTACAGCAGCAGTTCGGCCGGCGCGTGATTGAACTGATCGGTCGTCATCGACTTGATCACGCACATTTCGTCAGCGACCCCGTGCAAGTTCGGCAGCGCGTCGGAAAGCCAGACGCCCCCCTTGCCATGCTGGGCATACTTGCGAGGCGTGCCGAGCAATTTGGGAACGCCCGAGGTGAAGGCGAACCGTTTGCCCTTGAGGAACTCGTCCGGGCAGGGCTGGCCATCCCGTTTCACGAGCTCGGGCTTGTAGTCGTAAAGGTCGAGGTGCGGCGGCGAGCCAGTCAAGTGCAAGTAAATGACATGCTTCGCCTTGGCCGGATGATGGGGCGTTCGCGGCGCCAACGGATTCACGACATCCGCTCGCGCGGACGCGGCGCCGCCGGTCAACGATGCCAGTGCGATGCCGCCGAGCGCCAATTGCGAATCGCGGAGAAAATGGCGGCGGGTTTGGAGTTGGGCAGTTTCAAGGCGTGGATCCATAGGAAAACCTCGGCGTTAGGAGGATGGAAATTGTTCGCAGGCTGGCGATCCGTGCGACTCCTGCGATGGCGACCCACAGGAAAACCAGTAGGACCTAAAAATCGCCGCGAGCCGCCGTTCCCGCGATCGTTACCGCTTCATTAAGGTTTCATCCAGATTCAGCAGCACGTTGCCCAGCACGGTCCACGCGGCAAGCTCTGCCAAGTCGGGTTGGCTCGCGGGTGGCGGGCCGATCGGGTCGGTGGCCAGCTTGCGTGCCAGTTCGGGCTGCTGGGCAAGTTTGGCGAGTGTCTGTTCGCGGAGGGCGGCGAGCCGCGCGAGTTCTTCGTTGGCGGGCGGTCGCGCGACGCACAGCCGGAAGGCGTGCGTCAACCGCGACTCGATGGTGCTCCCGCCTTCGGTCAACGCGCGGCGGCCGAGCGCCTGTGCCGCTTCGATGTAAACCGGGTCGTTGAGCGTGACCAGGGCTTGCAGCGGCGTGTTCGTGCGAACGCGGCGAACGGTGCAGACCTCGCGGTTGGGAGCGTCGAACGTCGCCATGGAAGGATACGGATTCGACCGTCGCCACGTTGTGTAGAGCGCGCGACGGAACCGGTCCTCGCCTGGACTGGTTTGCCAGTCGATGCCGCTGCCGAACGCAGCGCTGACACCCAGCGCGGGCTGAGGCGGGCGGACAGGCGGGCCATACATCTTGGGACTGAGCAATCCGGAGATGGCCAAGGCTTGATCGCGGATCGTCTCCGCCGCCAAGCGGAAGCGCGGGCCGCGGGCCAGCAACCGGTTGTCGGGATCAAGTTGCGCAAGTTCCGGAGCAACTCGCGAGGACTGGCGATAAGCGGCCGACGTGACCAACAACTTCAAGAACGACTTGAGGTCCCATTGACGCGCGACCAATTCGGTCGCCAGCCAGTCGAGCAATTCCGGGTGGAACGGCAGATCACCCTGCGAGCCGAACTCTTCGCTCGTGGCGACAATCCCGACTCCAAACAATTGCTCCCAGTAGCGATTGGCGACCACGCGGGCTGTCAGTGGATTTTCGGGAGCGACGAGCCATCGCGCGAGCGTCAAGCGGTCCACCGCCGCCTCGCCCGGCTTGTTGGCTGACGAACCGGAAGCCGCCGCTGGATGGAATGCCTCCGGCAGACCGGACTCGACCTGCTCGCCAAGATCCATGAAGTTGCCGCGATGCTGGACCTTGGTCACGCGGCGCTGATTGGCGGTCAATTCCCGCATGATCGGAACCGTTGCCGGCTGGATGTCGGCAAGTTGCTTGCGCGTGTCGGCGATTTGTTTGCGGGTGTCGTTCAATTCTGGGGCGAAACCGAGGTAATGGTCGCGAAGGGCGGCGAGCTGCGCTTCGGTGCGTCCACCGGCGGGGCGGCTCAACGCTTCCACGAGCGGCAGTGGCGTGGCCCCGAGGATCGCCGCGCGGGAGTCGGTCGTCCAGGAAAGCCGGAATTTCCCGAGCACGTGCCGGGTATGCTTCGGCGCGTGATCGATGGTCACAGTGACCTTGGCGTCCGCCGGGATCGAAACGGGCGCGGCAGCCGTCAAAGTGATGGCGTGCGGTTGGCCGGTTTGGCCACCAATCGCCCAGCCCTTTTGTTGCGGATCTTTGTTGCCGATCACCTGCGACGCGTCGAACTCCGGTTGGGAGTAGTCCGCGACCGCTTGGGAGAATGCAATCGTCCGTTGGCCGCCAGTCGCCAGTTCCACGCTCGGCCTGGGCGTCGCCGCGACTTCCTGGCTCCAGACGGTCTGGCGATTGGCGTCGAGCAGCAAGACTCGGAAGTTGGCGAGTCGACTGTCGACGCTTGGATCGACGCGATTCCAAACCACAATGCGATCGATAGCGCGGAGTGCGTCGAGTTCCACTTCCCACCAGGGATCGTCCGACGCGGCCGTATGGGTTGTTGATTTGGCGATCTCGTAGCGACCGTCGGTGTTGCCGTCGATGGCCAGCTTGGCGTCGCCACTGAAATCGGTTGAACTCTGTTTGGCTTGGCCGCGCGGGGCGACATTGTCGCTCGCGACAAAGACTTGGACTTCGGCGAGCGACAGCATCTTCTGTTTACCGGGCAGTTCGACCCGGACGAACTTGCCGACGGGGCCGCCGGAGGCGCCGGTGGACCATGTCGCGCTGATGGATGAGATGACAAAGTTGCCGTTGGAAAGCCCCGGTCCTTTGCCGGGTAAAGCGTCATCCGGCAGCGTTTCGAGGCGGAGCGAGCGAACGTTGGCTGGCGGGGCTGGAAGGTCGACCGTGATGCGTTCGGTGGCCGGTTCGCCCGCGATTCGCACGGTGCCGTCCGCTTCCAGGGTGGCCGCCGCTCCTGAGCGTGTTGACGCCTGGTGGGGTCGCGCGGGATGCCACACGATGTCGCGCGGGAAGTCGGCTTCCCATCGGGCTTGGCCGGCCGCGATGGCGGGCGTTGGCGTTTTCAAGGCTTGTTCCAACTCGGCGATCCGTTTTTCCCCTGCGGTCCGCTGGCCGATCTGCTCGGGCGTGAGAATCGAATGCAGCGGGCTCTCGTCGCGACGATCGGCATCGGCCGAGTTGTTGAAGATGGCGAAGAACCGGAAGTAATCCTTCTGCGAAATCGGGTCGTATTTATGGCTGTGGCACTGGGCGCAGGCGATGGTCGTTCCCATCCAGACCGCCATCGTGGTGTTCACGCGGTCGACCACCGCCACGTTGCGGAATTCCTCGTCGTTGGTGCCGCCCTCGTTGTTGGTCAGCGTGTTGCGGTGAAACGCGGTGGCGACCAACTGTTCGTCCGTCGGGTTCGGTAGCAAATCGCCAGCGATTTGCTCGACAGTGAAGCGGTCAAACGGCTTATTGGCGTTTAGCGACCGGATGACGTAATCGCGGTACAGCCAGATGGTGCGGGCCGGGTCATCCGCGTACCCCGCCGAATCCGCGTACCGCGCGAGGTCAAGCCACCACTGCGCCCAATACTCGCCATAGGCCTCTTTCGCGAGCAAACGATCGACGAGTTTTCCGTAGGCTTCGGGGTCGGGATCGTTCACAAACGCGTCGACCTCGGCCAGTGTCGGTGGCAGTCCGGTCAGGTCGAGTGACAGGCGGCGGATCAGGGAGTAGCGGTCGGCCTCGGGCTGCGGTCGAAGCTGTTCGCGATCGAGTCGCGCGAGAAGGAATCGATCGATATCGGTCTTGGGCCAAGCCGTGTCGCGAACGGCGGGGACTGCTGGACGAACCGGCGCGGTGTACGACCAATGACGGGCGTATTTGGCGCCCTGAGCGATCCAGGTCTTGAGCAGTTCCACTTCGCGAGCACTGAGGGCGCGACCATGTCCTGGCGGCGGCATCCGCAGGTCTGGATCGGTGGAAATGATTCGAGCCAGCACGCGGCTGTCAGCCGGCTTGCCCGGCGCGATCGCGCGGCCGCCATCGCCCAGGTCGGCTTGGGCGCCTTCGGGTGTGTCGAGTCGCAGGCCGGCGGATCCGCCTTTCCGCTCCGCTTCATCAGGGCCGTGGCAGCGATAGCAGTTGTTCGACAGGATCGGTTTGATGTCGCGGGTAAAATCCAGCTCGGCGGCCGCCGCGGTCGTCAACCACGTGGAAAGCGGGCCGCATGGCAGCGCGGCCGCAAGGCTTGCCATTCCTCCAACGATCGCCACCGCAGCGATACGCGTCCGCGGCAGCGGGAACGAGCGTGACGAGTGAAACCAGCGGAACAGCGGGAGGGCGGGCATATCGCGAGTCCCCGGTGGAAAATGGTGCTAATCGTGCAATCGTGCGACTCAACCTATCACATTACCTTGCGATTCTATCGGAATCGACCCGCAACTTGGACTCGGCACGCGGTCCGACCACCGATTCGCGATCGAAGCGGCATCACGCGGGTAGAGGGGCAGGCGGG
>CAIXSC010000427.1 GCA_903921945.1 uncultured Planctomycetaceae bacterium | reverse complement strand
TTTGGTGTTGCCGGTCGAGCGCCTCGGAGATGTCGGCGGCGATGAGCGGCGGTGCGTGCTCGCGGAGCACGGTCTGGGTCTTCGCGAGCAGTTCGGTGATTGCGAAAGCCGACGCTTCCAGCTCGGCGAGCCGTCGCAGCGGGTCGCCCGCCGGCAATCCGGAGAGCTCGGCGTCCGCCAGCCCGAACAGAGCGCCAGGCATTCGGCGGAGCGGGCTTAAGGTGTCCAGCGCCGCGCCCGCCAGATACGGGGAACCGGGATAACTCGAGTGCGTCGCGGGGTTGGATGCCGGGCTGGCCATGGCATTCGCCGCGGCGCCGGAGGCGAGCATTCGGTCGCTGGCATCGGCAAGTTCCGCGGCATGCCCCTTGGCGGTAATCAGCTCGCCAAGGGTGCGCCGCCAGCGGTCGAGTTGTTCGTCGAGTTTCTGGAGTTCGTCGTTGACAGCCGGATCGCGAGCGTCGGCTGGGACGACGGGCCGAATCGCGGCGGCGAGATGGCGCCGGCGTTCCACGAGCGTGGCAAGAGTGGCGTCGAGCGACTCGATTTCGCGCGTCAACGTGGCAAGTTGGCGTTCGAGGGCGGCCGCGAGCGTCGCGAGTTGGCGTCGCCAGCGTGCTCGGTCGTCATGCTGGCGACGGGCTCGGCTTTCCAGTTCCGCGAGTTCGTCGCGTAGTTGGACGCGACGTTCGGCCAGGGTTTCCGGCGAGGCGCCGGGATCGACGATGGCCGCGCGTTGCTCGCGGGCCTGTGTGAGTTCCCCTTCCAATTCGGCGACGCGTGCCGGGTTCGCAACGCCGTCCACAAGCGGCGCGCCGTAGCGCTCGGCCTGTTCGAGGATGGCGCCCAAACGCGTTGTGCGTTCGAAGTCGAGCACGAAGAGGTCGGCCAGAAACCGGGGTGGCAAGCCCGCATACAGGGTGTCGATGGCGGCTGGGTCGAGCGAAACCGTTGCGTTCTCGGTTTCTTGATCAGGACGCGGACTGGATCCGGAGCGGATGTCGCTTTCAGCCAGTGGGCGGCTTAACCGCAACCGTTCCGCATCGCCGTGGTGATAGCGTTCGAGCAGTCGCGTGTCACGCGGCCGGTCCGATGAGAGGGAGAGTGCCAACGACAGCGACCCGCCCAGCGGCCGTTGGCCGCGGGGTGAACCGGCGGTCTCGTGATTCCATGACGAGCCATCGCGAGTGACGCGAAACGCCTGTCCCTGAGGGTGGGCGGCAGGCGCGGCGGCAGGCGCGGCGATAAATCGAGCCGCGAGTGGCGTGTCGTAACCGTAGAGCGTGCCTTGAAGGAAGGCGGTGATGGTGCTCTTTCCCGCCCCACGCGGGCCATGAATCACGGTCAACCCCGGCGCGAGGGCTGCGATTTCAAAGTCGGCGCAAGCTCCGAATTGATCGATGCGCAGTTGGCGAATGTACACGGCAGACTCCCTTCTTCCGTAGCGGCAAAGCTCCTCCAGAGCGATCGCGACCGAGCAACTGGGCGGATGATAGTCAATGCGGGAAGTCTGGGATAGATCGCTTTGGGACCGGCTGAATCAAGTCGATAAGGCCGAATCTTGGGGCCCTTCCCGCAAGCTCGCTGCGAACTTCCGTTTAGCGGGAGCGAACGGTCTTCGCCACACCGGGCAGCGTCATGCCGGTCGGGGCGCGCACTGTGTTGTCATGGCTGAGTACTTTGGTCGCGCCCACGAAGTACGAATGGAAGTCGGCCACGACCAAGTTGTAAGTCGGCTCCGAGTCGCGGGAGATCTCGACGTGTTCGATGGTGGTCATGGAGGCGCCACCGACGGTGTGGAACTCGCGGCCGGCCTTCAGTCGGCGAGCGCGAACCCAGCCTTCGCCGACGACCCAGAAGGGATGGCCACCGCTGGTTCGAAACGTCTCGCCGCCGGCTCGGATCACCACAATGGGCCCGGGTGGCCGCGTGGTTGTTTTCAAGACGGGCTTGTACGCCAGTTCGCCAGACTCTGGATGCTGGGCCAACACGAGGTCTCCGGGGATGATCTTCTCGATCGGCGTGTACCCACGAGTGGTCCAAATCGGAGTGCCCGCGGCCAAGCAGTCGACACCGACGGTTTCGACCGACGCCAGTTCCATCCCCGGTCCGCCAGTGGGCAGCGAGTAGGTAGGCCGTGGAGGTGGCGGTGGAGGCGGAGCGATCACGGCGATGGATTGTTTGTGGACTTTCGAGACAAGCGGCTTTTCCTTGTCGACAAACACTTCATTCTCCGCGTTCCACCAATCCCACCAACTCTGTGGCATGGTGGAAAGTGGCTCGTCCGTGACTGCTCGCAAGACATCGGTCACGCGGACATTTCGCTGCAGCACCACTTGGTTGACCTGCTGTAACTGCTGATGCGCCGATTCCAGTTGCAGGTTCGCCCTTTCACCTGACAGAGAAATGGACCGCGCCATTCCAGACATGTCGGAGCCCATGGAATTGAGAAGCGTGCGATTCTCCTGGGTTTCCCGCCGGCTCTCGGTTTCCCGCTGGTAGAACAACCGGACCACCATGTCGCCATCGTGCTGTCGATACGCCAAAAACTCTCCTTGGACAGGTGATGAAAGGCCGGATAGCAGCAGCGGCACGAACGAGTCCCGAGGGTGGCGTCTCAGTTGTTCGATGATTTCGCTGTAAGCGGCGGAAAGTTCACGCGGTAGGCGTCGCGTGATGGACGAAACCCGGGACAGTTCCTCGGCGGATGGATACCGAGGTCCAAAGGTTTCCATGACGAACGTCTCTGGAAGCTCGATGGGAACAGTGAGCGCGAGTTCCGTGGCCAGTCGTGCCAGGACTTGGGCGGCTTCCGGCTGCGGGATGCGGCCGATAGCGCGGACAAGCGGCAAGATCACGAATTCGATGCGATGGTCGGGCGAACCGGGTTGGCTGCCGAGTGTGGCCAGATAAGCTGCCAATTCCAACTCGAACGCCGCTAGGGCTGCGGGGTCGGTAATGGCGGCCAGCTTACCGAGGTATTTCTCCCGCTCCCGGGCGTCCACCGGCGAAGCCTTGTGCTTGTGAATGAGGCCGGCGACGATCGCGTGAACCTGCGGACGCCACTTTCGCAGCTTCGCCACTTGATCGCGATAGCGAGCCTCGGCGAAACGCTGCTCCGACCCGCTCACCCATTCGCTGTTACGCCGAAAGAATCCGAGGCGATTGCGAGCGGCAGCGTGTTCGGAGTCGAATTCGAGCACGCGATTCAGGTGAACACGCTCCTGTTCGTTGAGTCCGCGTTGACGGCACCAATTCGCCAGTTCAAGTTGCCCCTCGAGATTGTCGGGGGCGGCTTGGCGGGCCGATTCGTATTCCGTTCGCCGCTCGATTTCCTCGGGCAACTGAACCAGTCTCTCGAAATCAACCCATTCCTTGCCTCGCCGTACTTGGCCCAGGTGACCACGTGCCACAATCAGGTCTGGTTGCGAGGACACGACTGACTGGAACAGCTCGCGTCTGGCCACGGCATCGCCAGCAGTGCCGCACGGCAAGGCATCGTGCACCGCACGGGGCGTCTGAGTTGGCGATGCCGCCAATCCAATCGTGGCAACAGCAGCCACGAAGACACCGGAAACCGCAAAACAACGCGGCATAGGGCACCCTTTAGACGAACCTGATAGCTTGGATAAGCTGGGCGTGTGACGTAAATGATCGCTGACAAGCCGGAACCGGCTCAAGAAGTAGCGACTGCGCGGCATTGTACAAATATCGTGCTGGTGTGCTACTACGTTTTGGAAAAAATGCGTGTTGTAACTGGGCTCCGATTTCCCAGCTGCGTTGAACTGGGCGCCGACGCCTGATGGATCGTCCAGTCGCACTTCCATCGCTCTCACTACCGAGGTCCGGGAGACCTGTTCGAAGCTGGCGCCTCCGCTGCTCAGATTGACAACTCGGGGCCGCCAACTGACAACACACGCTTCATCTTGGTCCTGGCACGATCCACACCGTGCGATGCTCTGTTGTCGGAGTCGCCGCGTGTCGCGGCGGGGACTGGCTGCGAAACCTGAGGGAGACGTTACATGAGGCGCGAGGAAGGGTGGCACGAGGGTTGTTGGCGCGGTGCGGGTGGACGACGGAATGGGCAACGCCACGAGGCTGGCAACGTCGACGCCGCGGGGCGTGACGAATCGCGGATGGCCGCCGGACTTGGGGATCGGCCAGCGATGCGAACAGCCGCGGAACGCGGACAAACGGTTGCCCGCCGAACATGGAATCCGACCGAATGCGGCATCGCCGCTAGCCGTTCCCTGCGCCTAGCCTCGATTGGCGGGACGCTGTCTGGAAGGCTGTCTCGAACACTGTCGGGAACACTGTCGGGAACACTGGCAGGGGCAGTGCGAACGGTGGTTTGCACGGCGCTGTGCGCGGCCATGGGAGGCGTGTCGGCGACAGGACTGATGGTCGGCGTTGCGAACGCGCAAGAGAAGTCCGATCGTCCCGTCGCGGTGGACACCGTGGCGCCTGCCGGTCCCGGTGCGGAAGCGAAAGGGAAGGAACGAGCTGCGCTGCGGCTCCCGGGCGTGCAACCTGGCGGAGTGACGCTGTTGCCTAACCAGTGGTCGTTGCAGCCTGCCGGAAAGCATCTGGCGCTCGGCGATTTTCCCGTCGCCATCGCGCTCCATCCCGCGGAAAACGTGGCGGCCGTCCTGCATGCCGGCTACGGTGAACACGAAATCGTGATCGTCGACCTCGCGAAGTTCACGATTGTCAGTCGCGTCGCGATCAGCGAAACGTTTGTCGGCGTGACATTCAGTCCCGACGGCAAGACGCTCTACGCCAGCGGAGCGGGGCAGGAGATCGTGCATCGGTTCGCTTACGCCGGCGGCTACTTGTCCGACCGGCGCGAATTGAAAATCGCCGAGCCTAAGGAAAAACGCGTTCCCGCCGGACTGGCGACCAGCGCCGATGGGGGCACGCTGTACGTGGCTTGTCCTTGGGGCCACACCGTTGAGATTCTGTCCGTCGCGAATATTGCCGCGAATCCGGCCGCGAATCCTGCCGGAAACCCGGCTGTGAATGCGGCTGGCAGTGCGGCTGCCAGTGCGGCTGGCAGTGCGGCTGGCAGTGCGGCTGGCAGTGCGGCTGGCCAGTCGGCGGGGAGCCGCCAAGTGCGGCTTCAAGAGGACGGCTATCCACACTCGCCGCTTCCAGCGCGCGACGGCAAGCGGTTATTCGTCAGCCTGTGGGGGCATAGCGCGGTGGCGGTCGTTGATCTGGAGAAGGGCGCGTCGGTCGCGACTTGGTCGGTGGACTCGCACCCCACGGAAATGGTCCAGTCGGCGGACGGCGGATTGCTATATGTCGCCTGCGCGAATTCGACGGCTGTGCATGTGATCGATACCGCGACCGGGAAAACCCTGGAGGTGATTCGGGCCGCCTTGTACGCGCAGGCGGACAACGGCAACACGCCGAACAGCCTTGCGCTCTCGCCGGATGGCAAAGTGCTCTTGGTCGCTAACGCCGACAACAACAATGTGGCCGTAATCGATGTCTCCGAGCGGGGTCGAAGCCGGTCGCTGGGGTTCATTCCGGTCGGTTGGTATCCCACTTCCGTGCGTTTCAACGCGAAGGGGGACAAGATCTATGTGGCAAGCGGAAAGGGATTGTTGCCGAAGGCGAATCGTCAGGGGCCGCGACCGGGCGCCGAGCCGCCTCGCACGGTGGTCGAATACATTGGGGGGCTGTATCGCGGCACTTTAAGCGTGATCGACACGCCGTCGCCGGCGGAAATGGCGAAGCTGACGCGAACCGCCTTCGCGTGCAGTCCGCTCCGCGAAGACAAACGGCCGGTCGCCGAGCGTTCCGATCCCAATCATCCAGTGCCGGCCAAGGTGGGCGATCCCAGCCCGATCAAGCATTGCCTGTACATCATCAAGGAAAACCGCACCTACGATCAGGTGTTCGGTGACATGCCGCAGGGCAATGGCGATCCAACGCTCTGCATTTTTCCCGAGAAGGTGACGCCCAACCATCACGCGTTGGCTCGCGAATTCGTGCTCCTGGACAACTTCTACGTGGAGAGCGAGGTCAGCGCCGATGGGCACGAATGGAGCATGGCGGCGTACGCGACCGATTTCGTCGAAAAGACGTGGCCCCTGCTGTACCGCGGGAGCCGCGAAGGCAAGCTGCGATACCCGGCGGAAGGGGCGTTTCCCATCGCGCGCCCTTCGAGCGGCTACATCTGGGATCGGTGCCGCGAGGCGAAGGTGACCTACCGCAGCTACGGCGAGTTTGTCAGCGAACCGTCCAAGACGGAGAAGCAACGGAAGGCGAAGGTCGAGGCGCTGGAGGGCCATTTCGACCCCGAATTCCATGGCTACGATCTCGACTATCCCGACGTGAAGCGCGCGGATCGCTTTATCGAGGAATTGCGGCGATTCGAACGCGAAGGCGATATGCCGCGACTGCAAATCCTGCGGCTCCCTAACGATCACACCTCGGGAACGGCGGCCGGGAAGCCGACGCCGACCGCCATGGTCGCGGACAACGATCTGGCGCTGGGCCGGATTGTCGAGGCGGTCAGCACGAGCAAGTTCTGGAAGGACACGGCGATTTTCGTCATTGAGGACGACGCTCAGAACGGTTCCGACCACGTCGATGCGCATCGGACGGTCGCCTTGGTGATCAGCCCGTACGCCCGCCGCGGATACGTCGATTCGAACATGTATTCGACAGCCAGCATGTTGCGAACGATGGAGTTGATCTTAGGACTGCAGCCCATGACGCAATTCGACGCCGCCGCCTTGCCGATGTACGGCTCGTTCCACGCGAAGCTCGACACCACCCCGTACCGGAATCGGCCTGCGGGTGTTGATTTGACCGCCCGCAATCGGCCGGACGCCTGGGGCGCGAAACTGTCAGCGACGTTCGATTTTTCGAAGGAGGACGCCGCGGACGACTTGTTGCTCAACGAGGTTGTCTGGCGGAGTGTCCGCGGGCCGAACTCGCCCATGCCCGCTCCGGTCCGAGCCTCCTTTGTGTTCGCCTCGCCGTTGGAAGATGAAGAGGAAGAAGAGGAAGAGGAACGCGAGCGCGAAGAGCGGGAGGAAAAAGAACGCAAAGGAAAACGCGAACAGCGCTAACATCGTGGCCCCGGCCACTAGCGCGAAGGTCGCTCCAAGGAACCGTCCCAGCCACGTGCTGGGACGGAACTCGTAGCGGTACTGGAATTGAACGTGCCGGACCTGGGGCGCTTCGCCGTCGTCGCCCGCTCCAGCGCCGAATCGGTTGCCCGCTCGGTCTTCCACCCCAGTTGCCGAGCGTTCCACGAGTAGGCGGCCGGCCGCGCCGGCGGTGCGGCCGTCCGCTTCTTGGAGCACGCCGCGCACCGACCGAACCGCCACCGGATTCGAATCTCCGCGATCGACGTCGGTCACTGTCTGCGGCGGCATCCATTCCGCGAACGCCGCTTGCCGGGCCGCGTCGTCGGACGCTTGCGAGGCCGCCGAGTTCTCCGGATGGGCGGCCGGCGATGGCGGCTCACCAGCATTGTCGGAGCGAGGACCGGGTTGCATGGGGATGACTCCGCGGGATTCAATCGCGAGCCTTACCGTTTGGCTCGCGGAACAGCGATCATATCGAGCGTGATCGTCGCGCCGGGCAAGGCGACGCCCGCGACTTGCGCTTTCGAGGCGGCGGGCGGTCGCCGGGGATTGTAGTATCGCGGGCGAAGCTCGTTCAGTTTGGCGCTCGCGTCGTTGTCCGACACATAGTACGTCGCTTTGGCGAGCTGTTCGAAATCGCTGTCCGCCGCGGCGAGCACCGCCTTAAGCTGCCCGAAAATCCGCTCGACTTGGTCGCCACCCGATGACTGAGGCGATCCGTACAGGCCGCTGACGAAGATTGTGGGACCGGCTGGAGTGCGGGTCACTCGCGAGTAGATCGTTGGCGTTGTCATCCCGGGGGGCGTGAGGAATTCGACGTCAGGCGGGCGGCTAGCTTTGGCCGCATTGGGTTGGCTTCGGCCAGCGGCCGCGACCAGTTCAATTTCAATGGGCAGTCCCGACTGCCATTGCACCCAAACGAGCGGCGGGACGGGGACGTTGCGTCCGGCGAAGAAGCGCCGGGACTCGTCTTCGGCGTCGCTGACGGCCGTCATCGGCGTGACAAACGATTTCACTTGGGCAACGTCGGCCCACTCCAGGCGAAGGAATTTTAAGGTGGCATCGAGGCTTTCGAGCGTCTTGCGTGTCGCGGTCCGCAAGTCGCCCTTTTCGGCTTGTCCCGCCACATAAACACGCGGACCGGCGGGCGTTATCGCCGCATGCTTGACGATGGCGACACCCGGGCCGGCGACACCCGGGCCGGCGACACCCAGGCCGGCGACACCCGTGGTGGACGGCGTCGGAACGCTCGCTGGGGAACCCGCGGCGGAATCCGCATCTGAACTCAGTGGCTTGCTCGCGGCCGCATGCGCGCCCGAACTACCCGTCGGACGATTTTCCAAGTTCGCGCCCGCCTTTGCGCCCGAGTTTGCGTTCAAGTTTGCGCCCGAGTTTGCGCCCGAGTTTGCGTTCAAGTTCGCCGGAGCTGCGGCGACCGCGTCGACCGCGAAGACAGCGTCGGCGAGCGGCAAGGTTGTTTCCACCCAGCAGACAGCGGGCGGGGCGGAGGAAAAGCGTTTGGAGAGATCCGCGCGAACGGCCGCCGCGACGGCCGCGTTCGCGACGTAGACATTCAATTTGACAATGTGCCCGGAAGATGAGCCGGCCGAGCGCAGGACTTGGTCGAGCCGTTCGTAAACGCGCGCGATTTGCGCGGCGGTGTCCCCCTGAATCACGGTTGCGGGCAGGGCCGGATCGGTTGGATCGAGAATCGGAAGCAGTTGCGCCGTGTGGATCAGCGGCACGTCATCCACCACCACGGCGGCGGACTGGCCGGGCGATTCCGGTTCCAAGCCGGGCACGGCGTCTTTGGGCATGTTCAAACGACGGAGCGCTTGGTTGGCGACGGCGGCTGGAGCGGCATCCGCGGCGTGCAGTCGAGCGGTCGGCCACGCGGTCGCGACAGTTAGCATGCCGACCGCGATCAGGATTGGAGCGATGGCGCGGCGTAAGGTGCCAGTCATGCCGCGGTCGAACGATTCCGTGCGCAGGCCAAGCTTCGAGCGCAGGTGAGGCTTCGTGCGCAGGTGAAGCGGCGGCGTTCGATGGAATGGGCCGGAAGCTGGCTGATGCGCAACATGGAGAAGCATGGTCAATCCTTATTCCACGGGAACGAGAAGGTGATCCGGTGACATCGTAAGCCACGGAGCACGCTATTTCGCGAAGGACTGCGACGCGTCGGGGAAGTGGCCGTCGCGGACGTCGGCGACGTATCGGCGGACCGCGTCTCCGATCAAGGAACGGAGATCGAGGTACTGTTTCACGAAGCGGGGAACGTGTCCGGACGTGAGTCCCAGTAGGTCGTGCAGCACCAGCACTTGCCCGTCGCACTCGGGACCCGCGCCGATGCCGATGGTCGGGATGGCAAGGGCGGCGGTGACTTCGGCGGCGATCGGGGTGGGGACGCATTCGAGCACGATGGCGAAAGCCCCCGCGTCCTGAACGGCCTTGGCGTCGGCCAGAATGCGTTCGCGATCCCGTTGAACGCGATATCCGCCTGTCGCGTGGACGCTTTGCGGCAGCAGTCCGACGTGTCCCATGACAGGAATCCCGGCGGTCGCAAGCCGGCGGATGACGCTTGCGAGTTCCACGCCACCTTCGATTTTCACGGCTTGGCAACGTGTTTGTTGGACGATGCGGGCGGCCGCTTCCAAAGTTCGATCGGGGCCGAAATGCCCGATCGGAAAAGGCAAGTCGACAATCGCTAGGGCTCGCGTCGCGGCGCGACCGACAATTTCGGCGTGGTAGATCAGGTGTTCCAGCGTCGCGGGGAGGGTCGAGTCATGGCCCTGAACGGTCATCGCGAGACTGTCACCGACAAGGATGGCGTCGATGCCCGCGTCGTCCACCAGTCGGGCGGTGGGAAAGTCGTAGGCCGTGATCATGGCCAGCTTGCGACCGCTGGCCTTGGCCGCCGAGAACGCGGGCGCCGTCATCCGCGAGGCGCTCGTCTTGGCGGTCGCCGTGTGCGAGCCGTAAGGCGCGGCCCCGGATGGCTCGGGGGACGTGGTCGAAGCCGCGGATTGCGTCGCGGCGCCGGATGACGGTTCGGGGGCGGGGTTCATGGTTACCATTGTGGGCCGGATCCCGCGACGCTCACAAGCGGGCGGACTTGTGGTTCGATGTTTCAATCTCTAGCCATTTTCGGGGCGGCAAGATATTCTTGGGAGCGTAGAGACGGCGATCAATCTACTGGAAGCCGCGGTTGGCGGCGGTGAATCACGGTGAGGCTTGTATGCAAGCGACTCGACGCGTTTTGTGGCTCGGTTCGGCCGTTGTCCTGGCTGTGGTCTGCGTCGCGGGAACCGCCGAGGCCCAGAATCGTCCCAATCGGCCGATGGGTAACGCGCCGATGAATCGCGAGCCGGCTCAAGGCGGCGGGACGATCAAAGGCGCCGCGATGGGAGGGCTGGAAGTCCATGCTAGCGGCGGCGACCGGTATCTCGTGCAAATCGAGCCGCAAGCCCGCATGGTCGAGTACCTGGCCACGGCCGAGCCGAGTTGGTTAGCGCCCGGTATGCTCGTGCGTTTCACGGCGACGGTCGATCGACGCGGAAAAATCCTGGAACCGATTGGACAGTTGGAAGCGATCACCTTGCGCGACGGCGTTCAACTGGGCGTAGTCTCCGACATGGGCGATGGTGGCGGCATTGGCGAAGAAGGCGCGGCTTTGTTCCAGGAAGCCAAGCCCGAAAAGAAAGAGAAAAAGAAGGCCCCGCCTCCCAAGGATTCGGGCACATGGACCTTTGTTGGCCGATTGACCGAGGCGAAGAACGGCCGGGTTTCGATCGCCGTGCCGGGTAAGTTGCTCAAGGGCGAATTGTCCGAAAACGTCAAGATTTCCGTCGACTACGGGAACCTCAGTTTGGTGAAACCGGGCGATCAGATCACCTTCCAAGGTTGGTCGCCGATCGGCCGGAAACAGTTCGTCATGGCGAGCTCGGTGACGGTGACATCGCCCGAGAAACTGGTCGGAGCCACGAAGAAAAAGCCTAAGCCCGACTCGGACGGCGAGGCGGACAAGGCGGGAGAGAAGGGCGAGGCGAAACCGGAATCGAAGCCGGAATCGAAGACCGAATGACGAAACGAGCCACTACGACGCTAGGCTCGTCGAAGTCTTGGCACAGCAGCCCAACGCCGGAATCGAAGACCGAAGACCGCATTACAAGCGAATGCGGCGTGCGCGGTTCCACTTTTGGCAGGCGGCCACGCCTCTGTCGCGGTTCGCCACTTCTAGGGCTCATTTCTCGGCCCTTTTGTTCGAGTTAATGGCGTAAAACCCGCCGCTCGGTGCTGTTGTCCGGTCCGCGCGCTGGGCCCTGGGACGCGGCCTGTCCCGCCGTTGCTGCCGGGTGCCGTTAGCACTATACTTGGGCCGGAAAAATGATTCTGAACAACTTTTCGGAAAAGGAGTTAGTAAGTGGCAATTCGCGTTGCGATCAACGGGTTTGGACGGATCGGTCGGCTGGTTTTCCGCATTCTGGCGGGGCGGCCGGGCGAATTCGAAGTGGTTGCCATTAACGATCTGACGGACACCCAAACGCTGGCGATGCTGCTGAAGTACGACAGCACCCATCGAATGTTCCAAGGCACGGTCGGCTACGACGCCGAGGGCATCATCGTCAACGGCCGGCACATTCCGGTGTTGAAAGAGAAGAATCCCGCGCAGTTGCCGTGGGGCAAGATGAGCGTCGATGTGGCGTTGGAAAGCACCGGGGTGTTCACCGGCAAGAAGAACGTGGAAAAGATGAAGGCCGGGTACGACAGCCACCTCGACGCGGGTGCCCGCCGCGTGGTGCTGAGCGCGCCGGCGAAGGATGAACCGGACTTGACCGTGGTCATGGGTGTTAATGACAAGTTGCTGACACCGGAGATGAAGTGCATCTCGAACGCCAGTTGCACGACGAACTGCTTGGCTCCGATGGCCAAGGTGTTGCATGAGCGGTTTGGCATTGAGAAGGGGCTGATGACGACGGTTCACAGCTACACGAACGATCAACGGCTGCTCGATTTGGCCCACGACAACATTTACCGGGCCCGCGCCGCTGGCATGAACATCGTGCCGACGAGCACGGGTGCGGCGAAGGCGGTCGGCGAGGTCATTCCGTCGCTGAAGGGAAAGCTCACCGGTATCGCGCTGCGTGTGCCGACTTCGGACGGAAGCGTGACCGATTTGACGGCCGTTCTGGCGAAGTCGGTGACCGACAAGGAAGTCAACGCGGCGATGAAGGAAGCGGCGGAAGGCGAGCTGAAGGGAATTCTCCAGTACACAGAGGATCCGATCGTGTCGAGCGACATCATCGGCAACCCGCACAGCTCGATCTTCGTCGCGCCGTGGACGCAGGTCATGGGCGGCAACTTGTTGAAGGTGCTCAGCTGGTATGACAACGAGTGGGGTTACAGCAATCGGACGGTCGATCTGATCTCGATCTTCGGCAAGATGTAACCGTTGTCGCCTCTGCTAGCCGCAGGCGGCCTCGGTTCCCTACAATTCAAGCACCCGCGATTCGCCGCGCTGGCGGGTCGCGGGTCTTTTTTTGGCACTCAAAGGTTTTTTCGCATGGTTGCGCTCGACTTCCACGCCTTTCAAGTATCCACGCCGACTGCCGATGGGATTGCGGCCGAGTACGCCGAGTTAACGGCCGGTTTTGATGCGGCGGACACGCTGGAGTCGACCGCTGCCGAGAGTCGCCGTCGCGAAGTGCTGGCCGCCTGGGATCGGCTGCGGCGGCGGTTGGAGACTTGGGAGGCGTTGGTTTCGCTGCGATTCCAGCAAAACACGCGGGACGCGGCCGCGAAGGCGGCGCGTGAGTACGCCGACGAACTGCGGCCGAAACTGACCGGGCTTTCCGTGGCGTTGAAGCGCCGCTGTTTGGCGGCTCCGCTTCGGGAAGTCGTTGCCCGGGTTTACGGCGATTACTTGTTGGCTCAATGGGAAGCCGATGTGCTGACATTCGAGCCGGTGATCGAGCCGGACTTGGTGGAGGAGTCGAAACTCGAAGCCGATTACACCGAATTGCTGGCTGCGGGGCGTGTCGAATTTCAGGGGCGTTCGCACAATTTGTCGGAGATCGTGAAGTACCGCGAGCATGCCGAGCGGGCGACGCGACACGGCGCCGAGTCCGCTCGTTGGGGGTGGTTTGCCGCGAATCGCGAACGGTTGGATTTCCTGTTCGACAAGCTGGTTCGATTGCGAACGGCCATGGCTCGCAAGCTTGGCTTTGCCGACTTCACCGGTTTGGGCTACAAGCGGATGAAGCGGATCGATTACGGCCAGCAGGACGTCGAACGCTTTCGTGCGGAGGTGCGCGAGCATTTGGTTCCGCTGGGGCTTGATTTGCGACGGCGCCAAGCGGGCGCATTGGGTTTGGACGCGTTGAAGTTCTGGGACGAAGGCGTTCATGACCTGCTTGGCAATCCGGCGCCACAGGGTGACCATGATTGGATGATCGAGCGGGCCCGCGAGATGTTCGACGCGATGCATCCCGAGATCGGCGGCTTCTTCCGATTGATGGTGGATGCCCACTTGATGGACCTGAAGAATCGAGAAGGCAAGGCGGGTGGCGGTTTCTGCACGGCTTTCCCGGACTTTGGCGTGCCATTCATCTTTGCGAATTTCAACGGCACCAAAGGGGACGTCGAGGTCTTCACGCATGAAATTGGCCATGCGTTGCAGGCGTATCTAAGCCGCCAGCAGCCAGTCATTGACTACCTGTGGCCCACCTACGAGTCTTGTGAAATCCACTCGATGAGCCTCGAGTTCCTTACGTGGCCGCACATGGACAAGTTCTTTGGCGCGGGTGCCGACCGCTTCCGCAAGATCCATTTGGCGCAGTCGCTGCTGTTCATTCCGTACGGCGTGGCTGTCGATCATTTCCAGCACTTGGTGTACGCCAATCCCGAGGCGACGCCCGCCGAGCGTCATGGAATGTGGCAGGAGATGGAGCGGACTTATTTGCCGTGGCGCGATTACGGCGACTTGCCGCATCTGCCCGGTGGCGGTTTTTGGCAGTTCCAACGCCATATCTATTTGTCGCCGTTCTATTACATCGACTACACGCTCGCGCAAACTTGCGCGCTGCAGTTTTGGGCCCGTGGCACGGAAGATTATCCCCGGGCGATCGCCGACTACTTGGCATTGTGCCGGCGTGGTGGCGAAGCGCCGTTCCAAGAACTGGCCCGCTCGGCGGGCTTGGTCAGTCCATTCGCCGCGAACAGTTTGCGCGACGTCGCGCGTCTCGCCCGCGGGGAGCTTGACCGCTAACACCGCCGGTTGAAGCGATGGAGCTTCACGATCCGCAATGGGAATCGCGTCTCGCCGAGGCCCTGCTCCGGGACCGGCGCTGGCTCCGTCGTCGGCTCGGCGATTTGCGCCGATCGGCCCGGCGCGGGACGTTGGTTGAAGCCGCGTGGAACTCGTGGGTCGAAGATTGGAAGCGTTCCGCTTCCCGCCGCGCGGCGCGGGTGAATCAAACTCCACCAGTCGGCGGCGATCCAGCACTGCCGATTGTTCAGCATCGCGACCGGATCGCCGCCGCGATCCAGGCACACCCGGTGGTCGTGATTTGCGGCGAAACGGGATCGGGCAAGTCCACGCAAGTGCCGCGAATCTGTTTGGAACTGGGACGCGGCGTCGATGGCCTGATTGGCCACACGCAACCCCGCCGGATCGCCGCCCGGTCGATCGCGGCGCGATTGGCGGAGGAATGGGGAGGCGATTGGGGGCCGCGAGTCGCCTACAAGACTCGATTCGCCGACACGGCTGGAGCCGATACGCGAGTCAAGCTGATGACCGATGGAATCCTGCTGGCCGAGGTTCAGCACGACCACTGGCTTGAACAGTACGACACGCTGATCCTTGACGAAGCGCACGAGCGATCGTTGAACATCGACCTGCTAATCGGGCTGCTCGCGCGGCTGTCGGCTCGGCGACCCGATTTGAAGCTTGTCGTGATGTCGGCGACGATCGACGCGCCGCGGTTCGCCGAGCACTTCGCGCGGCATTGGACGCCGCCGGTTCCCGGGCCGCTGCATGTGCCCGTGATCGAGGTCGCCGGGCGCGGCTACCCGGTGGAGATTCGCTATCGACCGCCCGCCGAGGAGAGTGCCGGCGGCGACATCGCGGGCGAAGTCGATTGGAACTCCGCGATCGCCGCGGCGCTGAGCGAGCTCGATACGCTCGACGGCGGCGACACGCTCGTGTTCCTGCCGACCGAGCGGGACATTCATGAAGCGATGCGGTCGCTCAAGGGGTGTCCAGCCATTCGCGACCACGCGGCGGAACTGCTGCCTCTGTACGCCAGTTTGCCATCCGCCGAGCAGCAACGGATTTTTCAAGCGCACGAGGGACGGCGAATTGTGCTCGCGACCAACGTGGCCGAGTCCTCGTTGACGGTGCCCGGCATCCGGTGCGTGATCGACACAGGGCTAGCGCGAGTGAGTCGCTATGTCTCCCGAGGCAAGGTGCAACGGTTGCCGATTGAGGCCGTTTCGCAGGCGTCGGCCGACCAGAGGGCGGGGCGCTGCGGGCGGCTTGGACCTGGTGTTTGCATTCGTTTGTACTCGGAGCAGGACTATCTCGCGCGGGATCGCTACACGACCCCGGAGATCCGCCGCGCGTCGCTCGCCGGTCCCTTGCTGCGTTGCCAGTCGCTCGGCATCGGCGGTTTGGAAGCGTTGCCATTGCTCGATCCGCCCCATCGCGATCTCGTGCGGGACGGCTACCGGACGCTCGATGAACTCGGCGCCCTCGATGGCCGTGGCGGGTTGACCGACGTGGGCCGGGCACTGGCTCGCCTTCCTGTCGATCCGCGAATTGGACGCATGATTCTGGCGGCTCGCGATGAAGGCTGTCTTCGCGAGGTGTTGGTGATCGCCGCGGCGCTCGAAATCCAGGATCCCCGCGATCGACCGGCCGGCGAACGCGAGGCGGCCGAACAGGCTCACTCGCGGTTTCGCGACAGCCGGTCCGATTTCATCGGTCTGCTCAAGCTGTGGCGCTTTTACCAGCAACTGAAGGAAGAGCACGGTCGCAGCGCGCTCCGCCGGGCCTGTCGCGAAGCGCGCCTGTCGCACGCGCGGCTGCGCGAGTGGAGCGATGTCCACAAACAACTTTTGAAGCTCGTTCGCTGGGAGGGCGAGTCGAACGTGGAATTGGCGCGAGGCACGGCCACGCCGACTACCGTGCCAATGGCCCAACGTGAGTTATCCACGCGAGCTCCTGATGGTGCGGCGCGAGTCGCGGCCGATAGTTCGGCGCGCGATTCGGCGCGCGATTCGGCCGATGTTTCGGCGCGCGATTCGGCCGATGTTTCGGCGCACGTTTCGGTCGCTGTATCGGCACGCGTTTCGGCTGATGTCGCGGCGCGCGATTCGGCCGATTTCGCGGCCGATAGTTCCGTGGGGGACTCTTCCGACATGGCTCTGGACGCCGGCGCGATGGCCTTTGACCGACGTCGTTACGCGGCGTTGCACCGCGCGATTCTGACAGGCTTGTTGTCGGGGATCGCGTATCGGTCGGAAT
>CAIXSC010000426.1 GCA_903921945.1 uncultured Planctomycetaceae bacterium | reverse complement strand
CGTGACGGCGGCCCTGCTGCCTAGCGAACAGTACGCCGACGCCAGCCATCCGTTGGCCGCAGGCTATCGTTCACTGGCCGAGCAGTTGGTGAAAGACGAAGCATTCCCGGCGTTCCTCCAGGCGGATGTCGCTGTTGAAACGGTTGCGGCAGGGCGTGCGGGATATGGTGCGAACGAGTGACGCCCGCATCGGCGGCGGTTCGACCGGCAATCGCACCCTCGATGGCGCCGTGGTTCGCCGCCCTGCAAACTGATCCATCCAAGATTGTTTATGCGAAAAAACGCGGGATTCTGCGGAGAGCGGCTAAGTACCCTGGACGACTGGATGTTGATGGGCCTTGGTTTCGGATGAGCCGGCGGTTTCGGTTGGATGGAAGATTTTTTGGGGTGAGGGTATCGCGTGTCAGGTTCAACGGAGTTTGTTACGCAGATCACTCGGGCACAGCGACAACTCCATGCCTTCATTCTCTCGATGGTTTGGAATGCGACGGATGCGGATGACGTTTTACAGCAGACCAATCTGGTGCTTTGGGAGAAATCGGCGGAGTTTGACGCCAGCCGTCCGTTTTTGCCGTGGGCCATGCGGTTCGCTCAATGGCAGACGCTGGCGTGGCTCAAACAGCGCCAAAGACAGCACCAGCGGCTCGTGTTCGATGACGATCTTGCGAAACTGCTGGCGGACGAGATGGCGGCTGATGAACGGGCATTTGAGGCTCGGCGGAACGCGCTGGCGTCATGTCTGCAGAAGCTGCGGCCGGAACAACGCGACCTGATCGCTCGGCGCTACGAGCCAGAGGCATCGGTCAACTCGCTAGCCGAGGTTGTCGGTGTGACTGCCAAGGCGCTGTCGGACCGACTCCGGCGAATCCGACACGCGCTGCTGGAGTGCATTCAGAAGACTGTCGCCGAGGAGGCGTTCTCATGAGCACGCTCGACGCGAATCTCGAAGCTCTGTTCAACCGCCTCGTGGATGGCATCGCTTCGGAAGCGGACGAACAACAATTGGGCGAACTGTTGCGTGCCAGTCCCGAAGCGCGGCGAGCGTACCGGGAATTCATGAGTTTGCATTCGGCGCTGCATTGGGATTACGTGGCCGCGTTAGCGCCGGAAGTGGCCGGCGGCCATTCGCTCGAGTCGCCGCCATCCGTTTCGTATCCCGCATCGCGGTTTGGTTGGGCGCTGGCGTTCCTGGCAGGGACGATGGTCGCCAGTGTCGTGGCGATTTTCTGGCCGAGCATGAATGGCGATCGTGCGCAGACTGAAATCGTCGCGACAAATCCAGCGTTAGAAACGGCGAGTACGCAGCCCAAGACTGATTCGCTCGCGGCACTCCTGGTGGATCAAGTGGGAGCGGAATTCGCGGCCGGTCGGGCACCCGATGGGATACGCATGGGCCCGGGCGAGTACGAATTGCTCAAGGGGATCGTTCATGTGCGGTTTGTTCAGGGAGCCGACGTTGTCATCGCAAGTCCGGCGCGGCTGGATATCCGCGATGCACAACATACTCGGCTGGTTTACGGGAACGTGCGCGTCACTGCGCCGCCAACCGCGCGGGGCTTCACCATTGCCACGAACGCGGCGGACTATGTGGACCTGGGAACGGAGTTTGGTCTGCGCGTCGATCCACGTAGCGGCGCGAGCGACCTGTATGTTTTCGACGGGCAGGTGAACATCGAGGATCCTCGGACGGGAAAGGTGTTGTCCGAGGTGGTGGAAGGTGAGTCGTCGCGATTTGTGGACGGCACCGTCGGTGCGGTGCCGGAGATGGATGAAGACGCGTTCCCCACGCCCGGGGCGATTGGATTTGAACGTTGGCAGCAATACGCACATCAGCTTCGGGCGGACCAGCGGCTGTTGGCGTTTTTTCCATTTCGCCGCGCTTCGGATGAGGGTGCGTTGGTCAATTCGCACACCGAATCTCCAGTAGCCGCTGGTCGCATCGAGGGCGCTCGCTGGACGACTGGCCGCTGGCCCGGGAAAGAGGCGTTACTCTTTGATCGAGACACGGACTTCGTGCAGCTCGACGTTCCCGGCGAACATCAGGAGCTGACGGTCGCCGTATGGCTGAAGGTCGATCGGCTCGATTTCGGCCTGAATGCAATCCTCAATTCGGACGGCAATGATCCTGGAGACTTTCACTTCCAACTCACGCGTCAGGGCTTGCCGCGTGGCGGAGTGGTCATCCAAAGTCATTTTGACGACAAGGTCATGGGGGAATCCGTGCCTGTCGGCAAATGGACGCATGTTGCTTCGGTCATTTCGACTCAAAATCGTTCTCAGCAGATTTACGTGAATGGTGTACTGGCCCGCGAACGTCAGTGGCGGAAAGATGAAATCCTTCGACCGGGTTCTTGTCGCCTGGGGAATTGGCTACCCGATGCGAAAGCGTGCGTGGCGAATCGCGCATTTCGCGGTCGAATCGACGAATTGGCGATCTGGAACCGCGCCTTGTCGGTGGATGAAATCAAGAATTATGTGGAAGTAGGACGTCCTGGTTTGTTGTGGAACCAGGATTGAAGTGCGGCGGCATGAGGCGGGCGGAATACGGCTGGGTCCATGGATTGGGTCTACCTAAAATCTCCGTGAACATTCCAATAGCCGCGAGCTAACGGCCAACGAACGCGAGGCGACCTTGTACAAGCTTTTGGGTATCGACCGGAACGCGACGATCACCGACTACACCGGCCGCCGGAAGGACATTCTGCCGTTGGGCGAATCGATTCGGGAGTTGGTGTAGGACGGTGGGGACGGGGCTCCAGCCCCGTCGGAAGCATCACTTAATACGGACGGGCCTGGAGACCGTCCCGCCGGAGTTGTTCCGCATGTTGAGCTTGATTGACGATCGTCGCGGTTTTTCCCGCCGTTCTTTTTTGCGAGTCGGCAGTCTCTCCCTGGGCGGACTCGCCATGTCGCAGTTGCTGGCGGACAAGGCGGCGGGGGCGGCTAGCGCGAAGGTGTTCCGCGATAAAGCGGTCGTCTTCCTGTTTATGCACGGCGGGCCCAGCCAGATCGAAACGTTCGATCCGAAAATGTCGGCCCCGACGGAGATCCGCAGCATCACCGGCGAAGTACAAACGACGCTCCCCGGCGTGACCTTCGGCGGGACATTTCCGCGGCTGGCGGAACGAGCCAAGCGGCTGGCGATCGTCCGCTCGTTCTCGTTCGATGGTCAAGCCAATCACGATATCCGGCCGATCGTCGGCCCCGAGTCGTTCAATGCCAATCTGGGTTCGATCTATGCCAGTGTCGCCGGTGCGAATCGTGCCGATACGGGAATGCCGACCAATGTCATGCTGTTCCCGCGGTCGGTCGATCCGACGGCGGGGCCCGATCAAAATGGGCCTACGTTCGGCCGATTCGACAGTACGGGGCCGTTCGGCGCGGCCTACGCGCCGCTGATCCCCGGCACCGTTAGCAGTGGTGGCTCCATGCAGCAAGACATGCGGTTGACGCTGCCCCGCGATCGGATGGACGATCGGCGGCAGTTGTTGGCCAACCTCGACGGCCTAAAGCGGCAGTTGCAAGTCCCAGGGTTCGACGACTATCGGCGGCAGGCTTTTGAGACGATTCTCGGCGGCGTGGAACACGCGTTTGATTTGTCGCGGGAGGACCCGCGAGTGATCGAGAAATACGATACAAGCCGTCTCTGCAATCCGGAATCGATCCGGCTGGGGCGAGACGGAAGACAGAATGGCTTTTATCGCTTTTACCTTGACCACGGCAAGACGCTGGGAAAAGAAATGCTGCTGGCACGGCGGCTCGTGGAAGCCGGTTCCAAGTTCGTGACCGTGACGACCAATCTCGTGTGGGACATGCATGCCGACGGCAATAATCCGGGCATGGAAAAGGGCATGGGTTTTTCGGGGCCGGTGTTCGATCACGCGGTTTCGGTCTTTCTCGACGACTTGCGCGAACGCGGGCTCGAGGACAAGGTGCTGCTGGTCGCGACGGGCGAGATGGGACGAACCCCGCGTTTGGAAAGCGCCGGCGGTCGCAATCACTGGTCCCGCAGCGCGCCGCTGTTGATAGCCGGCGGCGGGCTGCCGATGGGCCAAGTGATCGGCCAATCGACGCGCGACGCGGGCCAGCCGGCGACGGATCCGATGACCATCGGTCGACTGCATGCCACGATCTTTCACATGCTGTTCGATGTTGGGCAGTTGAGAATCGCGCCGGGCATCTCGCAGGACGTGATCAAGATTGCCACCGCCGCCGAGCCGATTCCAGGGTTGACCCTGTAGGCCAAGGGGACGGTTCCCCGGATCGTTTGTAAAGTGAGCGTCCGGCGTTATTTTGTTGCCCTCATGGTTCGCGACGCGAACGTCTGTTGAAAGTTTCGAGGTTACCGATGAAGCGGTTTTCTTCCCCTGTCACCCGCCGAAACTTGCTTCGGCTCGGAGCCGGCGGCGTGCTCGGCTGGTCGTTGCCTCAGATGCTGGCGCTCCAGGCATCTGCGGATTCGAACCGGCGATCGGGAAAAGCCAAGAATGTCCTTGTGATCCTTGAACAGGGCGGCATGTCCCACATCGATACTTGGGATCCCAAGCCCGATGTGGCGCTCGACCACCGCAGCCCCTATAAGCCCGTGGCAACGCGAGTGCCTGGCATGCAGTTCACCGAGTTGCTGGCGAAAACCGCCCGCGTCGCTGATAAACTGACCGTGGTGCGTTCGATGCATCATCGCAACGGGCGTGTCGCGTCGGGCCATCCGGACGGCACGCAGTACGCGCTTTCCGGTTCACACCCCGGTTCGGCCATCGAAATGCCGGATATTGGCTCCATGGTGGCGCACGTCCTGGGCACGGAGTATCAGGATCTTCCGCCCTACATCATGGTGCCCGGCAATCACGAACAGGCCGGCATGACGCGCACAGGCTTTCTGCCTGCCGGGACGCGGGTCTTCAAAACGGGAGGACGCGATCTCTCGGAAAAAGAATCGAATGCCGCGAGTAATCTGACGCGCCGCGATCTACCCACTCCTCGCCTGATCGGGCGTCAGCAATTGCTTGCTTCGCTTAACCTTTCTCCGGGAAACTCGGACATCAATCCGGGCGGCATGGATCGCTTCTACGAGCAAGCCTTCGCCATGATGACCAGCCCCCGCGTTGCCGCGGCCTTTGATTACCTGGGAGAACCAGCAAAGATTCGTGATCAGTATGGTCCTGGACATCGCGGAGCATGCTATCTCGTCGGAAGAAAGTTGATCGAGGCCGGCGTGCGTTTCGTAACGGTCGATGTGCGTTGGCCGATGACGAAAGAAACTCCGTTGGGCGGCAACTTGAACTGGGACCATCACGATTTCATCTACGCCTCGGGGACATGCAACTTGCCCGGGGCAGGGGGCGGCGGGGCGGGACGCTACGGCATCGGGCACTGGGTGATGATGGGCAGCGTGGACCATGCCTTTTCCGCCCTGATCGAGGACCTGGACCAACGAGGCCTGTTGGATGAGACGTTGGTTTGCTTCATCACGGAGTTTGGCCGCACGCCGAAGCTCAATCGCCACCAAGGCCGCGATCATCACGTGGGCGCGTATTCCATCGCGTTCGCTGGCGCTGGCGTGCCGGGCGGCCAGGTCATCGGTCGCTCCGACCGCGACGGAGGCTATGTTACCGATCTCCCCTTCACTCCAGAGAATTACGCGGTTAGTGTTTACGAGAAACTCGGCATCGACCGCAGTCGGCCCGTCTACACCTCCAGCAACCGCCCCATGTTCATTGGCGACGGATTCGAGCCGATCCGCCAATTGTTTTAGGGTTTTGTAAAACAGCCGAGTCCGAACGGGCGCGCAACCTCGTGAATGGAGACGAGTGGACTAACACCATGAAAAGATTCGATGGTCGCTTCGTATTGGGACTGATGGTGTTTCTCGGCCTTTGCCGGTGCCTGCAGGCCGAAACCCCAAGTCCCGCGCCTCTTTATCAGATGCAGTCCGGGCAGAAGACTCAGGTCGACTGGTCGGGCGTGGTTCTTGCTCCGCGAAGCAAAACCGACATCGTGAATCTCAAGGATTCCGGTGTGATCACTCGGTTCTGGGCGACCTTCGGTCCTTCCAAACAGGTGGGCCTCGACAATCTTCTTTGCCGCCTCCTAGTCGTTAATATCTATTGGGACGGCAGCCAAAAACCCGCGGTGTCCGCTCCGCTGTCGGATTTCTTCTGCCAGCCGCTTGAACTTCAACCGATTGAAAACGAATTCTTCGCGGCGTCGAACCGATTCTGCGTCTTTGACTGTTCGATTCCGATGCCCTTTCGTAAGTCGGCTCGAATTGAAGTGGTGAACGACTCCGATAGGAAGATCGATTTCTTCCATCTGGCGCATGTGGATCGCAAGCCAGTGGGAGATGACGCGTTGTATCTGCACGCCTACTGGAGACGGCAGAGAAACATCGGCAAACAGGATTCGATCGTCGTGCTGCCGGAAGTCGCCGGCAAGGGACGACACCTGGGAACTCACTGGGCGGTCCACCAGGATCGGCCCGGAAAAAATTGGACATGGTATGACAGGCGGAGCCTGATCTTCACGGACAAGATCAAGGACACCGACGCCCCGACGCTCAAAATCAATTCGATCGACGACTATCTGCTCTCCGGTTGGTGGTCGCGGGAAGAGTCGCATCCGCCCTACGCGCATCGTCACGCGGGACGCCCCTATGTTCACGAAGCCGGCGAGCGCCTGTCCATCGTGATGTACTGTTACCATGTCAAAGACGCCGTCTGGTTTCACGAAAACGTTTCGTACCGCCTGACCGGGCTGGGATTCGACGTCGGCCCGTCCGACTGGAGCAGCACCGCTTTCTTCTACCTGGACAAGCCGGCGAACAGCCTTCCCGACATTCAAAATGCCGTGATTCGCACGGCGGGATTTGCGACCGAGTCTTCCGAAGGAACGAAGTCCGACGCGGGCGCGGCGCCTCCGCAGGGAGCCAAGCCGCTCGGCGACGCAACGACGAAACGTCACCCACAAACGGATCAACCATGACCAGCAATCAAGACGGTCGTTGCAACGGCCTTCACCGGCGCCAACTCCTGCAGGTCGGGGCTTGGGCGTTCTGTTGTCTCGTGCTTCTCGGGACGCTGGCGCACGCTGAACGGATGGACGAGGGAACGACGCTGTCCGTCGAGCAGGCCAAAATATTGGCTCTGGACACGAGCGGGCGGTTGCAACTCGATCGGTTGACCACGCTAACACCCGAGGCGGCCAAAGAGCTGGCTCGGTTCGACGGCTGGCTGTCACTCAACGGGCTCACGTCAATATCCAAGGAAACGGCCGAAACAATCGCCCGGCACAGGGGGGTGCTCCATCTCAACGGTTTGACGAAACTCTCGGACGAGTCGGCGATGGCGTTGGCTTCGCACGAGGGCGAACTATCGTTGAACGGTCTGACCTCTCTCTCGGACCAGGCCGCCAAGGCTCTCGCTAACCACAAGCGAGGTCGCCTGTATTTGAACGGCGTGACCACGATTTCCACCGTGGCAGTCCAGGCGCTGGCGACACGGAAGGCTGGGGGAAAACTCCCCGTGCAGCTCGAAGGCTTGACCTCGCTTTCACCGGAAGTGGCGGCGGTACTGGCAGAACTCTCGCGGGAGCAATGGGAGGGCCGGCTCCCCAACCTCAAAACGATTCCCGACGGCGTGGCCCTGGCGTTGGCGAAACGGGAATTGGGCTTTTACAAACTGCCGTATTTGCTGGAAGGATTGACCACCATTTCCGATGAAGCGGGCAAGATGCTGGGGCCGAAGCTCAATGGCCGACTCCCCGCACTCAAGGTGCTTTCCGTTGAACTGGCGGAGGAGCTGGCGAAAAGGCGCGGTGACGTACTTTTCCGCGGCGACTTGAATCTCAGTGGTCTGAAGTCGCTATCCCCCGTCGCGGCCAGGGCCATCTCCAAATGGGATGGCCAGATCTACTTCGACGGCCTGACGGAGATTTCCGACGAAACCCTCACGGCACTCGCCGAACATAAAGTGCCCCCCGGCGAAAAGTTTTTCGTCCACCTCAGAGGCTTGAAGACGCTTTCCGATGAGGGCGCCGCGATCCTGGCCGCATGGCCCAAGTGGTGCGGCGACCTGCCGGCGTTGACGGCGCTCTCCGAAAAATCAGCCGCCGCGCTGGCGTCGTCGCGCAACTGGAACGGCAACCTTTCGTCCGTCAAAACGATCACCCCCGAAATGGCTAAGACGCTGGCCGGGAGGCAGGGCAATCTCTGGCTCGATGGGTTGACGACGCTGGCCGAAGAAACAGCGAAGGAACTCGCCAGCCACCATGGAGGCACTCTCTCACTCAATGGACTGACCTCGCTTTCTGACGGCGCCGTCGTGGTGCTCGCCGCGCACGATGGGCACCTCTCCCTGAACGGGTTGAAATCGCTTTCCGACCAGACGGCCGCAGCACTGGGAAAACATAAGGGGGATTGGCTCATTCTCGATGGCCTGACCTCCCTGACCGACGAGGGAGCCCGTTCGTTGGCACAGCATGCGGGAATCGTGTCGCTGAAGGGGCTGCAGACAGTCTCGGACTCAGCCCAGCAGGCGTTGAAAGCCAATTCACGAATCGCGCTGGGGGAGAAACTTCGCGCGGCAGGTGTGCATACTTCGGCCAAGATCGACGGGAAATTCGTCGGCGCCTTCCTCAAAGCCCACTGCACGAGTTGCCACGGCGGCGACAGCAAGGAAGGCGACTTCTCGATGGATCGCCTGACGTTCGACAACATGGCCGGCCGGGTTGCGTTCGCCTCGATTCTGGAGCGACTTCGTGGCGGGGACATGCCGCCAAACGTTGAGGACCGGCCCGATCCCATGGAATCCGCCGGCGTTGTGCAGTGGATTTCGTCGCGACTCGACGCGTCGTTCAAGGGGCCAGTGACGCAGTATGCGGTCGAGGAGTCGCCGGTGGACGGCAACCGTTTGCCCCACGCGATTCTCTTCGGCGGACCGCGCGGACCGAGCGTGCCGCCGCCGCCGCGACTGTGGCGTCTGTCGCCGTCGGCCTATACCAAGTCTCTCAGCGGTTTCAACGTGAACGGCTTACAGCAACCCTTTGGCCAGATTCCGGAAGCCGGCTTCAAGGACTTCTCCGCGCTGTACGCGCCGGACGAAGGCGCCACGGGTTTGATCCTCGCGAATGCCGAGCAGGTTGTCCTGGCGCAGACCAAGTCGCATCTCCTGGTCAACATCCATGAACTCCCGCCCGGCAAGGAAGCGCTCTGGCCGGGCGACGAACGGATCAAGACGGCGACCCCCGAAGAACGCAAGGAACTCGCGAAGGGCGATCGAGTTCGCCAGGGAAACGGGATCTTTGCCCCTTTGATGCATCCCAAGGTTTCGGCGAATCGCGACGAGCTGGTGAAGGCGCTGAATCAGCAGTACCAGGCCGTCGTCCTGCGGACTCCGAGTGACGAAGAGCTGGAAAGCCTGCTGGAACTCTACCAGGACGCGGCCAAGGAGGGGGATTTTTCGCTGGCAGGCAAGGCGATTCTGATGGCGCCGCTCATGACGCCCGAGGCCATCTTGCGATTCGAGATTGGGCTCGGCGCCGAAGTGCGGCCCGGCGTGCGAATGTTGTCACCGCGCGAGACCGCATTTGCCATCAGTCTGGCACTCTCCACCAAGCGTGATCCGGGCTTGGTGTCAGTTGCCGCCCAGGGGAAACTCACGTCGCGCGACGAAGTTGCCGCCGCCGTCCGTACTGTTCTCAACGATCCCAAGCTCGGCAAATCACGTGTCCTTTGGTTTTTCCGCGAATACTTCGATTACTACCGGGCGCCCGATGTCTTCAAGGATCCGCTGCCTGTCTATCTGCGTCGCCATGGCATCGCCCATTTGCCGGAAGAATATGTCGCGGAGACCGACACGTTCGTTTTGCAAATCCTCGGCGAGGATCAAGATGTCTTCAATAAGATGCTGACCGCTCCCACTTGGTCAACGGTTAATCGGCCTCGCTTTCTTTCGTCCGCGGCCCGTGAATTCCCCGCGTCGACGTTCCAGGACGGTGGGATCAGCCCGATCTTCCGCAAACTTCCGCCAACCGACAACGAAATCGATTCCCGAACCGCCGGCGACACCCTTACCGTCGGCGACAACATCGGTATTCTCATGCAGCCGAGCTGGCAGGTGGCCTGGTCCACGAACTTCCACAACGACATCGTTCGCCGCGGCCGCTGGGTGCGTGAGCGTTTGCTGGGCGGCCGGGTGCCGGACTTGCCGATCAATGTCGCCGCGATGATCCCCGACGACCCGCACCGCACGCTCCGTCAGCGGCAGATGGTCACACGGGCGGCTGAGTGCTGGAAGTGCCACTATCGCATGGACGAGCTCGGCACGCCGTTCGAGCACGCCGACCACTACGGCTTCGTCCGCACATCCGAACCGGTCATCGATCTTGAAGCGATGGCGTCGGTCAAGGACAAGACGACCAAGATCTACCGCGATGCCCCACTCGACACGACGGGCTTCATCCGCCACAGCGGCGAACCAAGCCTTGACGGCCCGGTCAACGACGCACCGGAGATGCTGCGGCGTCTGGCGGAATCGGAACGCGTGCGACAGGTTTTCATTCGTCACGCGTTTCGCTTCTTCCTGGGTCGCAATGAAACTCCCGGCGATGCGCCGGCATTGCAAGAGGCTGACCGCGCCTACCTCGCAAGCGGCGGCAGTTTCAAGGAACTGCTCGTGTCGCTATTGTCCTCGGAATCTTTCTTATATCGAACTCTGCCCACTATTACCAAGGAGTCCCAATGACGATCGCTAACGCCGCACTCAAGATGATTACACCGGACCAGCTCGATCGCCGAACGGTCCTCAAGGGCATCACGCTCGGCGCGGGAGCGGTTGTGCTCCAGCCATTTCTCAACGCGCTGGCAGCCGAAGCCAGGGGCGAAGCGCCGCCGCCGCGGCTGGTCTTCGTCGTCGAGGCCAACGGACTGTGGGATTACCACGTTCGCCCACAGTCGCTCGGCAAGGCTGGTGTTGGTGGGAGGAGCCCGCTGGACAAGCTCGTCGATGCGCCGCTGACAGGGCACAAATTGCCCGAAGCGATCGCGCCCCTGGAGGCGATCAAGGATCGGATGTCGGTCGTGCTGGGGTTGTCCAGCAAACATGTCACGCCGAACCACGGTGGCGGATATGGCGTCTTCAATTGCTGCGTGCAAGGTCTGGGCGCACACCATGCAGTCCATGCACAGACGATCGATCACGCTTTTGCCGAGAAGGTGCCAGCCGTTCTTCCTGTGATCGGGTTGGGGGTTCCCGCCGCCGCCGATAGAGTCTTTGCCAACTGGCTGTCCGTCAGTCAGCCAAGGCGGCCAATGCCGTACATCTGCCAGCCGGAGATGGCCTTCCGGATGCTCTTCGGCAGCGCGGCGGAGGGGGACGCGCGGAAGGTGTTCCAGGTCCGGAACAAGCTGCTGGACTGGTGCCGCTCCGACATCCAGCGTGTCCGCGACGAACTGCCGCAAATGGACCGTGAGAAACTGGACGTGTACCTCGACACCTTCGAGCAGATGCGCTCCCGCCAACAGAAGCTCAGCGACATCAAGGATCGCCTGCAGGCCAACCTGCCTGCCCTCGACAAGTTCGACTGCAAGCGGACGACGGGCCGTTTCGAGGCGCAGTGCTCCGTGGCGGTGGCGGCGCTG
>CAIXSC010000425.1 GCA_903921945.1 uncultured Planctomycetaceae bacterium | reverse complement strand
TGGGACACGACGTAGATCAGGGTGTTTTGCGACAGCTTTTCATCGGTCGGCACCCAGTACATGCCATTTTTCATGCCGTGTTTTTCGAACAGCTTGATGGTGTGGTTCTTGAATCGCTGATGCAGGGCCTCGAGTCGGCCTGGGTGGGTGGTGTAGGTGCGCAATTCGTAGAGACGCCCGCTCACTTTTTTTTCCTCCGCTGTGGTGGCTCCGAACGTCCACGCCAAACCGACGGCCAGCGCGGCCGCTGCCAACATACCCGCGAATCGTCGTTGCGACGCCATGTAGCCAATCTCCCTGATCGCTGGTGTAATCCCGGTAGATTCAATCCGCCGGAGCGGAGCCGCACACCGCGGCGCCGCGCGAGGCCGCATTGTGGACGGGGCGCGATTCGCCGGCAAGAGACCGCGCGGCGGAAGTCGAGACACCGCAACCTGGCGTGTCTTGGAACAACAAGCTTCACGAATAGCGTGATGACCGCGTCAAGTCGCGGGCCAAGGTAAGGATGGATTCGGTTAGCGGGCAGACTATCGTCCGAGGCGGCCGAAGCGGTAAAGAAAACAGCGAATGCGGTGACATCGAAAGCAGACGTTGAAAGTCGAAGAAGGAAGTCGAAAGACGAACGCAGGCGTCGAAAGTCGAACGACGAAGTCAAAAGACGAAGTTTCAAGAGGAAGTCTTAAGAGGAGCGGAAATGAGCGTCCAGCATCACGGCAAGCAACATGTCGTTCAACACGGCGAGCAGTTCGTAGGGCCACATGGCAGGCAACACGATGCGCAAAACGTCGGGCAGCGGAGTGAGCGTTCACGGGCGGGGGGGCGTTGGGCGGCGCGGCGAGGGTTTCTGCGTCACATGTGCAGTGGGTTCGTGGCAGCCGTCGCGGCCAGCGGTGCCGATTGGTCGGTTGGAACTCATGGGCGGCGACTGGGTGCCCAGGAACCGATGGGCGGCGCGGAGGTGGCCGAGAAGTTGCGGATTGTCGTCTTTGGTGCTCATCCAGATGACGCCGAATTCAAAGCGGGCGGCACCGCCGCGAAATGGGCCCGGGCGGGGCATGCGGTCAAGTTGGTGTCGGTGACCAATGGCGACATTGGCCACTGGAACATGGCGGGGGGACCGCTGGCGCTGCGGCGGTCGGCCGAGGCGGCGGCCGCCGCGAAGCGGTTGGGGGTCGCCTCGCAAGTGCTCGATATCCATGACGGCGAGTTGGTGCCGTCGTTGGAAAACCGTCGGCTGATCACGCGGATCATTCGCGAATGGAAAGCCGACATCGTGATCGCGCACCGGCCCTGGGACTACCATCCTGACCATCGCTACGTCGGGGTGCTCGTGCAAGACGCCGCGTTTATGGTCACGGTTCCGTTTATCTGTCCCGATGTTCCGCCCCTGAAGAAGAATCCCGTTTTCCTCTATTCGAGCGACGGGTTTCAAAAGCCGTATCCGTTTCAGCCCGATATTGTCGTCGCGCTTGACGACATCTTCGATCGCAAACTGGAGGCGTTGCACGAACTGGAATCGCAAGTGTACGAAGGCGGGGCAGGGGGGAGCGCCGAGCAGTTCGCGGCGGTGCCGCCCGCTTCGGCGCCAGCGGCTCGCCGCCAATGGCTGCGGGAACGATGGGAGCTCCGGCAGGGCCGCGAGGCGGATCGTTACCGCGCGGTGCTCGCCAAGTGGTACGGCGAGGAGCACGCGAAGGGGATCAAGTTCGCCGAAGCGTTTGAGATTTGCGAGTATGGACGCAAGCCGTCGGACGCCGAATTGCGGCGGATGTTTCCATTTTGAGTCGCCGAAAGCGGGCGGTTCGCGAGCGCGTCGCAGGTTTGGGGAAAATCGCTCTGGACGGCCTTGGCGAGAACCGGTAGGCAGGTGCGACACGGGACGGACCAAAAATGGGCGGGGTGGGAACTGTCGCCTCGCGGGGATTCGAGGAGGGAGTC
>CAIXSC010000424.1 GCA_903921945.1 uncultured Planctomycetaceae bacterium | reverse complement strand
TTTGTACGACGGACATCTTGTCCGTCGCGCCCTGACCTTGCGTCGATCGCGGCGCTGTTTTCGCTAAAGGGCTATGACCGATCACAAGCCGAATCGTCGATTCCGCGCGGCGGAACGAACAGACTTCAGCGGCGAGGTGCATCGTTGGCAATCGTCGCCGCGATCAATTGTGGTGTGGATTCTCGACTGTCGAAGCCGCGTGCCTCACGCAGAGGGAACAAAATCCCGGCGGCAGGCTGGGCAGTGTGCCTTTGGCCCGAGGAACTCAACCTGTCCATCAAGCCCGATAACCGTGCGTTTCGCGACTTCAACAGGACAACTTTATTCACAGTCGGGGCAGTCGCGATTCAACTCGTCGCCGGACACGACCTCTTTGGCGAATCTTGTCTGAGTGACACGGCTCAGGAGCGTCCCCAACTTGTGTCCAGCGTCTTCGATTTCGCTGAAATGGGGAACTTTCTTCGGCATCCCCTTGCGCCGCCGCTGCTGCTGCTGGACTTCAAGATCCGCCAGTTGCGTCAAAAGCTCTATCTTTTTTTGCTCCAACGCGTCGTAATCAGCGTCCATGCCATGGCCCCCAGGGGAAAAATATGTCGCTTGTCCATCAGGTTGCCCCAGCTTACCACAGGAATCGCCAAATCTCCTAGTTACGTCATTGGCCGCCATCCGGGGCGCACCAAGGCTGACGTGGGCCCAACCTAGTGCCCCGGCATGGACGAATGGGAAGGCGGTCGTTCGAGGAAGGACGGCCGCGAGGCGGCGGGATTGCTGACAAGAGCCGTCAGACTGTCTTGCCACAATTGACTTTGATTGCAGGCTGTCTTTCAGCTCCCGTGTTCGCTTTGTTTGCGTCTCTGAAGCGTCTTGTCAGAATGCGGCTTTCCGGGCTTTCCGGACCACGTGAGCACGGGCCACCGCATATCGTCCGCGAATCCGAAGCCTCTTTATGCCAACAGTTTACGCAGCGCGCGAGGGATTCGAAGCCAGACGCTCGCCAACGACTGACCGGCCGCTAGGATTTTGGTCAAACGAGTAAGACAGTCATGCGTAGATTGGGAGTGCCAGAGCCGGCTCGGCCGAGCCCGAGATTCGCGCAATTTTGCCGGCGAGTGACGCGCCCTCGGAAGTCATTCGCCGGACCGCATACCTGAATCGAACACGAACACCGGCTCAGGATCGACTTGAGTCGACCCGAGTCAACCTAGATTAATACACACCCCATCTATAGCAGGGTGGTGGCAGGCGGTTCTGCGATTTTGACTCCAGGCAGCGCGCAGCAAACTCCACAGCCCTCCGCGAACAGCTTTTTCGGAGGGCGTTTGCGTCTCGAAGGGGCACCACGACAACGCGAACTCAGTTCGACAAAACCGCGGCAGTCCGGGTAAGTCGATCTGACCGCTCAACGTGGCTATCGCGTCGGCGGATTCGCATCCGCCACGAACCGTCGACAATCGCGACGCATCGCGGCAGCGACCTCCGCAAACCAACGGAAGCGAGGAGCGATGATCTCCACCGCATCCGACCACTTCTTCACGTCCAATCCAAAACGCGCCCAAGCGGGTGGCAACTCAACCGGGATTTCTATCGCGGCCGCCTTCAGCGCCGCGTTACCACCCGCCGAAGCGACATGCGTCTCCAGCCAATCCAGGTAGACATCGAGCGGCAGCCGATTGAACAACGGCGACCGCCTCGCAGCCTCCGAACACGCCGTCGACAACGAAATGCCGCCGGTCACCACTTCGCGAGTCGACTCATCCGGCCCGTAACCCTCGTCATCCGCCACCGCGTCCTCCGACGCAGCGTTATCCGCCACCGCGTCCTCAGACGCCGCACCTTCCGACGCTACGCCATCCGCCACCGCGCCTTCCGACGCCCTGGAAGTAGCCGCCCCATGATCCACCGTCGGCGAGGCCTCTGAACTTTGCGAGCCGACTGTGTTCAGTTCGCCTGCCAACCAGTCCCCATCGCGAGATCGCCGCGCGTGTGCCGCCGTGAACCGCGAAGTTGCGAGATCTGTCGCCAGCCCCGCTCGCACCGGCAGCGAATTGATCTGCAAACTCGTCACAAGCCGCTGCTCGCCGTCCTCCAATTCGACGGAGCTGAAACGCTCGCCGAAGAAGTGACCGCGAACGCCGTCCTCGGCATTGGCCGCTCGCGCGATCGGCTCTTTGAGCATGATCATCAGCCAACTGATGCTGCTCAACCGCCGTCGCAGTTCCTCCACCCATCTACGCTTGCGCAGAAGCTGCTTGAGCAGCTTGGCTCCCATTTCCTCCTTCAAGTCGAGACACTGCCGTGACATCCGGTACCAGCGACGAATGACCTGCTCGTCGGAAAGCTTGACCGCTAGGTCCGGACGATTGCGAAGCACCGCGTGGAATTCATTGTCGATGATCGCGAAATCCGTCACGTCGATCGCAAAGAACTCGGCGATCGCCCTCAAACGCTGGGCAACCCATTCCTGGCGGTGATCCAGATCCAGTCCGCCAGCCGTGCGATCGCGGAAAGAACTCCGACGAACGCAACGACTGCTACAGTGGTAGGTGCCAACTCGCGACTCATCGATCTGCCGTCGGCGCGCACTGCGGGGCATAGAGAAGTCTCCTTCTCCCTACAAACATGCCCCACGCATGTGCGCATGGTTCTATGCGAAGCTCAGTCGAAAACCAAGCCAATTTTTCATCGAAAGCTCGCTGCCCCATCTCCCGCGCGCAGCTCGATTCATTTCCGTTTCGCCAAAATTCGCTCGGTGACACGCGGCATGAGCTTGGCGAGATTCGGGGAGGCTTTCAGATCGTACTGCTTGGCAAGCCGCAAGAATTCGGGGCCGCGCGTCTCCAACAGCGGATGCAAGTTCTGCCAGACAATGTGCGGAACCAGTCGGTCATCGCCACAGGTGACTAACGTTTCAAGCAACACGGGCAAAGGATCGACCCCCGGTAGTTTTCGCGCAGCGATCGCCACTTGAAGCTTCACGTCCGGAGCATTATCCGCCGCCATCTTGGCCACTCGCCGCGCGAGCTCAGCATCCAACCCCACCACACCAGCCCCCCCCGCCGCGTCGCCGCCACTCGCTTTCCCCGCAGCCTGCCCTGCCGCAGCCTGCCCTGCTGCAGCTTGATTGCCAGCTAAACGCACACCCCAGGCGCGGAACGAGGGGTCCTTGTGGTCGAGCAATTGCGTGTGGAACTCACGGCGAAGCGCGCCCGTGCCGGCCAGTGCCCAGAGCGCGTGCAGCCGATGTTTCCGGTCGGCTTGCGCATCCAGCGCCAGGGCTTCGAGCTTTGGCATGGCACCGACCGAAGCGCGTTCGGCGAGCAGTCGTTGAGCAAGGTCGCGGTAGAAGACATTGGGGCTGCGAAGGCGCGCGATCAATTGCTCGTCGGATTCACTCGCCAAGTCAAACTTGGGAGCACGTGGCGAGTTTTCATAGCGGACACGATAGAGCCGGCCTTTCAAACGGTCGATGCCTTGTGGATCACGGTTCGCATCCTGGTAGCAGTGATAGCGATCGTACCAATCAAGGATATAAAGGCAGCCGTCGGGCCCCGTCTTTTGCACAACGGGCATAAACCATGCATCGTTGGCGGTGAGGAAATCGGGATGTCCCTCACCGCGGTAGGTTGAGCCATCGCGGCGAATCGAATCGACGTTGATGCAACCGCCGTGGATGTTCCCCATGAACAGCTTGTCGCGGTAAGCGGCCGGGTAGGCGTCGCTATCGAAATAGTGAATGCCGCAATAGGCCGCTTTCTGATGCTTGTGGGAAACGATCGAATCGATTTTCCATGTGAACGGCGGATAGGGCCCGCCTTGGCGGTGGTAATAGCCGGACTCGGTGAGATGCCACAGATGATCGATGACACACGCGCTGATGAACGCGCTGCCTTCCGGATCCCAAGCAATCCCCCAGGGATTGCTCGTGCCTTCCGCGAACAGTTCGAAGGTCCAGGTTCGCGGATGAATGCGAAACAACGCGCAAGTGAACTCATGGGTCTTCCCCTGATGCGTGACCTTGCTGTGGTTGAACACCCCATTCAAGCCGTATAAATAGCCATCCGGTCCCCAAGTCAACGAATTGGGAAGCTCATGCGTGTCGGTCCGTCCAAATCCAGTGACGACGACCGTCGATTTATCGGCCTTGCCGTCATGATCGGTGTCTTGCATGAACAGCAAATCGGGCGCGTTGGCGACCCAGACGCCACCGTAACCAACGGCGATCCCCGAAGGAATGTTCAGCCCTTCGGCAAACACGGTCGTCTTGTCGACGCGACCATCGCCATCGGTATCTTCGAGCACTTTGACCCGGTCGCGCCCCGGCCCCGGTTCGCGCCGCGGGTACTCGAAGCTTTCCGTCACCCAAATGCGACCGCGTTCGTCGAACGTCATCGCAACCGGATTCATCAAGTCGGGTTCGGCCGCGACGATCTCCACGGAGAACCCCTCGGGAACGGTCATTTTCTTCACCGCTTCTTCCGGAGAGAGCGGCGGTCCAGGTGGACGGTCTTGATTGCGGGGAATCACTTCCTGGGCGCGACCAGAAACCGGACCGAGCGGCATACCGAGCGGCATATCCAGTGCCAATATCGCGGCGAGCAACACCAGCCCGGCGGCGCCAAATCCGAGCGCGGCCACGGGCTGCGATGAACCTTCAAGTTGACGAGTCATGACAAGAATCTCCTGGAGGGTGAGTCCGACAGTGTGCCAAACCGCCAGTCGCAGTGGAATCCGGCTCGGCCCCGTCCGCTTTCCCGCAAACAGTCACCGAATGACGGTGACTCGGCTTCGCGGGAGCGCGGGAGCGCGGCATGGAACGACGCTCGGCACCTGCGGCGCCCTAGCGTTCTCCGGCGAAGAATGGGTCTTGGCGGCCGGTTTCACGGGACTGGTAGCGTAAGCGGAACTGCCGCGGCGTCAGGCCGGTGTGTTTGCGAAACAATTGGGTGAAAGCGCTCTGGTCGCAGAAGCCGAAGTCGATTGCGATTTGAGCGATTCGCTGGTCTCCCCGCACCAACGCGGCGCTCGCCGCCTGAACACGCGTCTTGGCCAGAAACTCGCGGACGCTCAGCCCAAACACTTCGCGGAACTTCCGGTGCAACTGCCGCGGCGACAAGCCGGCTTGCGCGGCCAGCTCGCGAACTGTCAGCCGTTCGGACTGATGCGCGCGAATGTAATCGATCGTCGCATTGATGAGCGACATTGGCTGCATCGATCGCCGCTGGCCTTCGTAACTGCGGACGATCCCCATCACGCCGATGATGCCGCCCCGAGTGTCCCGGACCGGATGTTTGTTGGTGACGAACCAGTCAAGCACCCCGTGTTCCGTGTACCACAGTTCGACTCGCCCGATCAACGGTTCTCCCGTCGACATCACGCGTTCGTCGTCGCGGCGGAAATGGTCGGCGGCGTGCCTAGGAAAGAACTCGTCGTCGGTCCGTCCAATCAACTCGGCTTCGAATCGGGCTCCGAGATGCTCGCAGAACGACGGGCTTGCGCACATCAGCCGGCTCTGCCGATCCTTCACAAAAAAATAGACGCCCGGCAGATGGTCGAACAATCGCTGAAACTGCTGCGGCCCTCCCATCGCTTCGAAGAACGCCCGTTGCATGGCCGCCGTGTCCTCCGAAGAACTGGGCCTCGTCGAGGCGGGCGGCGATGACGGCGACCGCGTCGTCGCCGTCGATGACGGAGGGGACAAACGAGGGGTTGGCGTTAGCGTGGTTCGTCGTGGCATGTCCGAAAACTAACAAAAAATGTCCGATTCGCACAAGATTCGGCCGGCCTGAACCGCTACGGTACCAATCATCAGGGCGTCGCCGCCGGCCGAGGCGGATACTCGCCGCGCCGACGCCGTCCGCGATCGTTCCACCCGACGGGAATTTGTCATGCGCGCGCTCGTTCTGTCTCTGCGATTCGGCCCGCTCGCCGCGGCCGCCGCGGCCGTTTCTCGGACTGCCAAACTGGTAGCCACCGTGTCTTGCGTCTTGGCGACCCTCCTCGCGACTTCGTTGGCGTCCGTATTGGCCGCCAATCCGGCGGTTGCCGCGGACGCGGCCATCGCTCCGCCCGCTCTAAAACTGCTGTTCCTCGGCGATAATGGCCATCACCGCCCCGCCGACCGCTTCGCGCAACTCGCCCCGCCGCTCGCCCAGCGCAAGATCGAACTGCGTTATGTCGACGACCCGGCCACCGCTTTGACGAAGGAAACGCTGGCCGGTTTCGACGGCCTCGTTCTCTACGCTAACCTGGATCAGCTCGCCCCGGCGCAAGAAGCCGCGTTGCTCGAGTTCGTCGCTGGCGGCAAGGGCTTCATTCCGCTGCACTGCGCATCGTTCTGTTTCCGCAACTCGCCCAAGTTCGTCGAACTGGTCGGGGCCCAGTTCCAGCGGCACGGCGGCGAGGTGTTCCGTGTGGAAAGCGCCGACCCGGCGCATCCGATCATGAAAGGTTTTGGCGGCTTTGAAAGCTGGGATGAAACCTACGTTCACACTCTGCATAACGAACGCCATCGCACGGTGCTCGAATATCGCGTTCAAGGCGCGCAAGCCGCCGGCCGCGACCGTGAACCGTGGACTTGGGTTCGCACACACGGCAAAGGTCGCGTCTTCTATACCGCCTGGGGCCACGATCAACGGACCTTCGGGAACCCCGGCTTCGTCAACCTGGTGGAACGCGGAATCCGCTGGGCTTGTGGACAAGATCCGGCGGTCGTTCCCTCGTTCGCGCCGCCGCCTTCCAGCCGCTTCGAACCGCTGCCAATGACTCCGATCGCCGCCGACGCCGCCCCGTTCAACTATGTCGATGTCGGACCGAAAATCCCCAATTACAAAGCGGCCGGTCGCGAAGCATTGACCAAAATGCAATTGCCGCTCGCCCCGGCCGATTCGCGCAAACACTACTCGACGCCCCAAGGCTTCCAACTCGAACTGTTCGCCTCCGAGGCCCACTTCGCCGGTAAACCGATCGCGATGAACTGGGATGAACGCGGCCGACTGTGGATCTGCGAAACGGTCGACTACCCCAATGAACTCCAGCCACCCGGTAAAGGCCGCGATCGGATCCGCATCTGTGAAGACACCAACGGCGACGGCCAAGCCGACAAGTTCACCGTGTTCGCCGAGAACCTCAGCATTCCCACCGCAATCGTCTTCCATCGCGGCGGAGCCATCATCCAGGACGGCGTCGAAACCCTGTTCCTCAAAGACACTGACGGCGACGACCGCGCCGACCAACGGGTCGTCCTCATTCGCGGCTGGGGCATGGGAGATACCCACGGCGGCGTCAGCAACTTCCAGTGGGGACTCGATAACTGGATCTGGGCCATGCAGGGCTACAACGGCTCGACCCCCGAATACGGCGACGGCCAAAAAAGCCCGTCGTTCCGCCAAGGCTTCTTCCGCTTCCAGATGGCCAAACTGGCCGCGGCTGGCAACACTGCGGCTGGCAACACTGCGGCTGGCAACACTGCGGCTGGCAGCACGGCAACTGGCAACACGGCTTCCCCCAGTTCGCTGCCGAACGGGGCGGGCTCGGTGGCGGTCGCCGACCTCGAGTTCATCCGGTCGTCGAACAACAACACGTGGGGGTTTGGAATGAGCGAAGAGGGGCTGATCTTCGGCTCCACCGCCAACCACAACCCGAGCATGTTCATGCCGATCGCGAACCGCTACTACGAACGCGTTCGCGGCTGGTCGGCCGAGGCGCTCGGGACAATCGCCGACACGCACCTTTTCAAGGCGATCACCGAAAACGTGCGGCAGGTCGATCAGTTCGGCGGCTACACGGCCGGAGCCGGCCATGCCCTCTATACGGCCCGGACTTATCCGGCCGCCTTTTGGAACCGCACCGCGTTTGTCGCCGAACCGACGGGACACTTGGTCGGCACTTTCGCGCTCAGCCGCGACGGCGCCGGCTATCGCAGCACCAGCCCGATGAATCTCGTCGCTTCGGACGACGAGTGGGCCGCGCCGATCATGGCCGAGGTCGGGCCGGACGGCAACGTGTGGATCCTGGACTGGTACAACTACATTGTCCAGCACAACCCAACCCCTGCCGGCTTCAAGACTGGCAAGGGGAACGCTTACGAGTCGGATTTGCGCGACAAGAAGCATGGCCGTATCTACCGACTCACGTACAGCCAAGGCGCCAAGACCGACGCGACGCCACTCGCCGTCGATCGGCCGCAAGACTTGGTCGCCGCGCTCCGTCGCGACAACCTGCTTTGGCGTCGCCATGCCCAGCGATTACTGGTGGAACGCGGTCAGCTTGACGTCGTGCCCGCTCTCGTCAAGCTAGTCAACGATCCTTCCGTCGACGCGGTTGGATTGAATGTCGGCGCGATCCACGCGCTCTGGACGCTACACGGTTTGGGCGCGATCCACGATCGACAACCGGAAGCGTTGCAAGCCGCGGTCGCCGCCCTGCGGCATCCTTCGGCCGGCGTGCGACGCAACGCCGTTCAAGTCCTGCCCGCGACCCCTGCGACAGCCGACGCTATCGCCGCGTCGAATCTGGCCCAGGATGATGACGCGCAAGTGCGCTTAGCCGCGATCCTCGCCCTGGCCGACATGCCCGCCACGAACGCCGCCGGCCGGAAGGTCGCGCAGTTGGCGCTCGACTCGGGTAACACGATGCGCGACCGGTGGCTTGCCGACGCCGTCACCAGCGCTGCCGCGATCCAGTCCGAAGCGTTCCTGCCGGCCCTCAAAGCGGCGTCGGCTCCGCCCGTCAACGCGCCGGTCTGGAATGTCGTCGGCCGCGTCGCCGAACATATCGCTCGCGGGCGCCCCGATGAAGCCGGCGTGGAACGACTGCTCGCGTTGCTCGAAAACGCGCCTGCGCCGCTCGTCGATAGCCTGATCTCCGGCTTGGCGCGCAACTGGCCGAAAGATCATGTCGTGCGGTTGTCGCCGGCGGGAGAGAAGCGGCTGGTCGCCGCCTTCACGTCGTTGCCCGCGGGCAGCAAGGGCGCACTCGTGAAACTCGCCGGAGCGTGGGGTAGCCAAGCGCTCGATAAATTCGCTGACGAAATCGTCGCGTCGCTGCTCACCGCGGCAGCCGATGCGAATCGCGGCGATGATGCGCGGGCCGACGCTGTCCGCCAACTCATCGAGTTCCGTCCGCAGTCGGACGAGGTCGTCCGCAAGTCGCTGGCGTTGTTGACGCCGAAAACAACCTCCGAACTCGCGACGCGAATCTTGGCCGCGCTGTCCGGCAGCCAATCTCCCAGCCTCGGTCCGCAGTTGGTCGAACGGATGGGCGCGATGAGCCCGTTGGCGCGAGCGGCCGCGACTCGAGTGCTCCTCGGCCGACCCGCCACCACACTCGCCTACCTCGACGCCGTCGAAGCGGGCGCTGTCCAGTTGTCCGATCTCTCGCTCGACGAAAAACAAGCACTCAACGCCCATCCCGATCCGGGCGTCCGGCAACGGGCCCAAGGTCTACTGAAACGCGCCGGTGGTTTGCCGAATCCTGACCGTGAAAAAGTGATTCAGGAGTTGCTCGCCGAGGTCGAACGCAAAGGCGACGCGGCTGCCGGCAAAGAGGTATTCAAGAAACAGTGTTCCAAGTGCCACATGCACTCGGGTGAAGGCCAGCGGATCGGCCCCGACCTGACCGGAATGGCGGTCCATCCCAAGCATGAACTGCTCATCCATATCCTTGATCCAAGCCGCAGTGTGGAAGGCAATTTCCGCGTCTACACCGTGGTGCTCGAAGACGGTCGCGTGGTCACGGGAATGTTGGCTGGCGAAAGCCGGACGGCGATCGAAATCATCGACACCGAAGCGAAACGGCACGCGATCTCCCGCGAGGACATCGACGAGCTTGTCGGTTCGAAGAAGTCGTTGATGCCGGAAGGATTCGAGAAACAGGTCAAGCCGGAAGAACTCCGCGACCTGCTCGAGTTCCTCACGACCCGCGGCAAATTTTTCCCGCTCGACTTGGCCAAAGTCGCGACCGTGGTCACCACTCGCGGCATGTTCTTCAGCGAGGAATCGGAGATTGAACGGATGGTGTTCCCGGATTGGTCGCCCAAATCATTTGAAGGCGTGCCTTTCTATGTGGTCGACCCCAACGGTGACCGTCGGCCAAACGCTGTGTTGCTTTACAGCACCAATGGCATCACGCCGCGGCGAATGCCGAAGTCGGTCTCGTTACCATGCCGTTCCCCTGCCCGCTCGCTGCACTTCCTCAGCGGTGTCGCAGGCTGGGGATCGCCGATCGGCGAGAAAGGCTCGGTGTCGATGATTGTCCGACTGCACTATGCCGACGGGTCGAAGGAAGACCACGAACTCCGCAACGGCATCCACTTCGCGGATTACATCCGTGTTGAAAACGTGCCCGAATCGAAGTTGGCTTTCCGACTCCGCGGCCAGCAACTCCGCTACCTTTCGGTCGAACCGCGCAAGGCCGAATCGATCGACACCGTGGAACTGGTGAAAGGCCCTGACCAAACCGCTCCCATTGTGATGGCCATCACCGTCGAGACGCGGTAGACCATGGGCCGCCGACGATGGCTGGCGATGGCTGGCGATGGCCAAGCCGTCTTTCGATCACGGCCGGTCGAACGAATTACGTCGTGAGCGTTCTGCCGACGAACGCTCGCGACCGTTGTATCGCGAGCGTCAATCGCTCGCGAACCGGTCCCGTGAGTCGCTCGATGCCCAACTCGCGGGCCATCGCCAAGGCCGGGTCATCACTGGTTGTCAGCGCGGAAAGCTCGAGCGCAAGCCCCGTTAGTTCCTGAATCGAAATCTCATCCACTTCCCGGGGTCGAGCGCCCGGGCGGGGATGCCGGAACGGGATGAAATCATCCGGCGCCTTCGAAGGCCAGAGGAACCGCCCGACCGTTTCCGTCGTCGCGATCGTCCAAGGCAGCACCGAGAAGATTCGTTCCTTGATGTTTTTACCTGTGCGTTGGAAACCATGGCAGGTCGCGACTTCCGAGGCCAGGATGTCGTCGCGAATCGGTCCATGAGACATTACGACCGCGAGCACGATGTCCCGCAATGTCTCGGTGTAGTCGGGCTTGTCGAATCGATCCTTGCTCGCCGACACGTCCGGTAACACAAGCGGCTCATACCACCTTCGCGGCACGACTGGCACCGCGCTCGCCTCTGCCACACTCGCCTCTGCCACACTCGCTCTGCCACACTCGCCTCTGCCACACTCGCTGGCACAACACTCGCTGGTACAACACTCGCCAGAATCGTAGTAGCTAATGTTGTCTTCGTTGGTGTGGTGTTCACCGGCGGTGACGTGGCATCCGCAGCTTTCGCATCCGCTGTGTTCACCGACATCGCGTTCGCATTCGTAGCATTCGCATTCGTAGCGTTCGCATTCGTAGCGTTCGCATCCGTAGCATTCGCGCCCATAGCGTTCGCCGACATCGCATTCACGGACGCCGCATAGATTGGCATATCACCCGCCGGCGTTTCGCCCGCTGGAATATCGTGAGGCGGCATTTCGCGAGGTGAGATGTCACCCGCCGGCATTTCGCGAGGCGGCGTTTCCATCGTCGGCGTTGGAATCGATGGCGAGTCGCTGGTTGCCGTGGCCATGGAAGTAGTGGCGGTTGGCGCCGGGGACTCGACGAGATTCCTTTCGTGCGACTCCCGCTCCTGCCGCAGTAACTCGCGCAACTGTTCGTCCAATCGCTGTAACGCATCCTGGGGCGCGTACCACCAATCGATCGACCACACTCGGACGATGTGCCATCCGAGACTTGCGAGGACTAGCCCTCGCGTGATGTCGCGATCGCGCGCGACCGTGGAACGACCGTAGCGTTCGCCATCGCATTCCACGCCCGCGAGGAAGCTATCTGGCCGATCGGGATGCACTACGCCAAGATCCACGCGAAAATCCGACACGCCCACGCGCTGCTCGACGCGCCAACCGCGACTGACGAGCGCCGCTGCGATGCTCTCTTCCAACCGGCCACTGCGGGACGCCTGCGGCAACGTATCGCGGCTGGTGAATGCGGCGGCGCCGCGTTGCGCGTATTCCAGGAACGCTTTCAGATCGCGGACGCCACGGGCGTTTGACCTCAAGGCTTGCAGTTGATCTGGCAGAAAAGAGGCGTAAACCGCCAGTGTCCGCCGGGCGCGAGTCACGGCGACATTCAACCGGCGATGGCCGCCATCCCGATTGAGCGCCCCGAAGTCAATTGGAAACGCTCCCTTGGCATCGAAACCGAACGTAATCGAGAACAAAATCACGTCGCGTTCGTCACCTTGAACGTTTTCAAGGTTCTTCACCACCGTCGGCTCGAAGCGTTCATCCGCGAAAAACCACTCCAACTCGGGTTGCTGGGCACGCGCCTCGTCCAGCAAATCCTCGATCATCGATTGCTGCTGTTTGTTGAACGTGACAACGCCAAAGGTCAAGCGACGCTCCTCCGGCTGACGCAAACATGCAGTCATACGCGCGACCAACTCGGCGACGATCGCCTCGGCTTCCGGGCGATTGGTCCGGGTTCGGCCGCGATCGTACACGGCGTTCGCGACATGCACGAACGACACCCCGCGGTCGCGATTGTCGGCGGCGGGAAACGTCGCCAGCTCGCTTTCGTAATACTGTCGATTGGAGAAAGCGATCAGCGATTCGTGCTGGCTGCGGTAATGCCAAGTCAGTTTCACCGTCGGCAACCCATCGCTCATGAGCTCATCAAGAATGCTCGGCATGTCGCGAATCGACTCCGCCCCATTGGCCGAGCTGACTGCGTGCGCTGCGCTGGTTTCACTCGCCGCGCTAGCCGCGCTGACTGCTTGAGCCGCGCTGGCTGCTTGAGCCTCGCTGACTGCTTGAGCCGCGCTGACTGCTTGCGCCGCGCTGGGTGCCTGGGACCATTCGTCGTCATCGCTTTCATCGGAGCGTTCGAAGAAGCTCGTAGGCGGCAGTTGGTTCGGGTCGCCGACCACAATTGTCTGAGTGCCGCGCGCGATGGCGCCGATCGCGTCCCAGGTCGTGATTTGCGAAGCTTCGTCGAACACCACGACATCGAACTGTTCGAGATTGGGTGGCAGATACTGCGCGATCGACAGCGGTGACATCAACAGACAGGGCGCTAGCAACGGGAAGGCTGTCGGCATCGATTCGATCAAGGCGCGAATTGTCTTCCGTGGACGACCGTCATTGATTTGCCGCCGCAGCTCGAACAGCTCGGTTCCCCGCGTCACCGACTCCATCTCGGGCAGTTGATCCGACCGACTTTGCCGCACACGGAGCGGTGCGTTTTGCCGCGCCCGCGCATCCCAATCGCGGAATTCGTCGATCGTCCGTTCGTGGCTTGGCCGTTGAAATCCGCGCAACGGCGATCGTTCGTCGATGATTCGCGGCAACCACCAACGGGCGTATGCGAGCTCGAATCGGCTGATCGCTTCCCGGGGCGCGATGGCCCGCTCCCTCAACGCCTGTTCGAATGGCGCCAGTCCAAGCTGTTCGGCTCGATGTCGCGCCGCATTCCATTCGGTGGTGGCTCGCAACGACGTCTTGTTGCGCACGACAAACTCGGCTTGGCTGGCTGCGTCCGTGGCGATCGCCATCGACTTGCGGCGCACTGGAGAATCGCCCGCGACCTCCTTGTATCTGTTCCAAGCCGCGGTGAACTGTGCCATAGCCTTTTGGTAGGCCAGCGCCGCGGATCGCAGCGAATGGGGCGGCACGCTCAGAATCGTCGCGACCAGTCGCTGCACCACAGGCGAGACGGGAGGAACAGTCATCGGGGATGCCATGGCGGCCACGGCGGCCATCGGCTCTCGACCGGGTGGCTTCATCGCGGGAGTCGCACTGCCACTAGCCGTGAGAGTAGCAAGCGATTCGTGGATCGACACCACTCCCTTGAGCACCTGTTTGAATCCCGCGAGGTCCGCGAGTATCAACGCCTTGATTTCCGCCGACAGTCTCAGAGTGGCTAGATCATCGGCGAGCGACTTGTCGATCGATTGCAACCGATCGCGGGCAATCGCGACTTGCCGCGCGGCATCCACGATCGGTTGAAGCGATCCGGCGTTGCGATGACCGGCATGCTCGGGAGAACCGCCTGCGGCCCGGATCCATTCGCGCAGTCGCCGCGCCGCTGCCAATGGCTGGTCGAACGCACGCGGGTTTTGGTCGATCCATGGCCATGCTGACGGTGGCAAGCCCAACGCCGCGAGGTTCTCCTCCAGCTGTTGGCCCGCTAAGCGATATTCCGCGAGCAACGGAAGATCGACTTCCAGCACCGGTGTGCCGCCCGGTTGCATGTAGGCCTTGAGTTTCCCTTTGAGCTGCTGTTTGCGCAACAAGGCGAGCGGCCACACAGCGGAATGAGCCTGGCGCCACTCGATCTCCAACTGTTCGACGGGAATCCGTTCGATTAGCGCGGGACTGAAGCCGCGCTCCCGCAGCGCCGCCGTCGACTTTTCAATGCGTTGCAGCAGGTAGGGACGCTTCGCCAGCGCGTCCGCGAACGCCTCCAGGTTGGCATGCAACACCAACGCATCCGGCGGTAGCGAGGCTGTGGCCTGCGTCAGTTCCAGGGCTAGTCCGTCCAGCGCAGCCAGCCGCGCGTTATCCAAAGCACCGGTCGCTCCCGCGATGGCTGCTGACAAGCCGGCCATCGCCTCCAGCATTCTGCCTTGCGATTCGGCTTGCGCCGCCAACCAGGACTCGCGTTGCTGAATGCGATCGGAGGCCGTCTCCCATTCGGCGCCTTTCAAAAGTTCTCGCGAGCGCGGGTCGAGATTGGCGAGAAGTCCCGCCAATTGAGTCCATGAACTATGCAGTGCGAGCGGAATGTCCACGCGATAGGGCAGATCGCAAAGCTGAGCGAATGGCGCGTGTGCCGCCTGAAGTTGTCGAGCGGCCTCCGTCAATTTTCGACACCCCAGCAGCAGCTCGCTTTCCCACGCCATCGACCATTCCCGTTTGAGAACCAGCGGAATCGGCGCGCCGTCGGGCAGTGCCGAGTAGGCTGTGGCCAACCGCTGGATGGCGTCGCGTAACTGGCCGTACTCGGCCGCCGTGTGTCGCGTGCCGCGGGGCCATTCGAGCTTCGGGGCCGCGAGTTCCTGCCGCAAGCTCGCCTCGCCCAACGCTTGCACCGGCGTCCAGCCATTGTCAGCTTGGTCGTGCAGCGCGGCCGCGAACGCGTTCAGGATGTCGCGCCGCGTTCCGACTTCACGCACCGCTTCGTTCCAATCGCTCAGGTCGATCGGTCCGCGGCTCAGCCAAGCTCGCTTGAGCTGTTCCAGAAAATGCTTGCGTCCGGTCTTGTGGGAATGCAATTCAACGCAGCGATCGTCGAGCCCGTGTTCTCGCAAACGTCGATAGACCACGTTTAACGCGGCCGCTTTCTCCGCGACAAACAGCACCGTCTTGCCATGGGCCAGGCACTGCGCGATCAAGTTCGCGATCGTTTGACTTTTACCCGTGCCGGGTGGACCGACGATCACGAAATCGCGTCCGTCCGCTGCCGCCATGACGGCGGCCAATTGCGACGAGTCCGCCGGCAGAGGATGAACGATCTGCTCGGGCCGATAGCGTTGATCCAGCTCCCGCGCCGCCGGCATGGGAGCGTTCGGCAGGTCTCGAAACGCTTGGCCCTGTTGGTTGACCAAATGGCCCACCACGCGGTTGCGTTCGAGTGTTCCCACGCGTTCGGACAGATCTTTCCACATCAGATACTTGGCGAACGAAAACGAGGCCAGCACCGTCTCCTCAACCACCTCCACGCCTCGCAGGTCGCGGACCGCGTATCGAACCATATCGAGCAACCGCGGAACATCGACTCCGTTTTCATCCGCGGGCAAACTGTTGACCAACGTGGAGAGATCGACTCCCAGATCCCGCTTCAGCTTTTCCACCAACGTCGCATTGAATCGCGGCTCGTCGTCCGTTTTCGACAATCGGAACGACGCGCGGGCGGCCCGTTGCGACAATTGGACGGGCAGCAACAGCAACGGAGCGCGGAACGTTCGCGGATCATCGAGCGACTCGCGCCAGCGCAAAAAACCGATCGCCAAGTACAACGTGTTCGCGCCGCCCTCCGCTTGGTCGTTGGCGACTTTGCGGCGGAGCGTCGTAAGCCGCTTGAAGAGTTCGTCGCGGCCGAGCGCGCATAGCAGCGAGCCTCGTTCGAGCGCTAGCTTTGCGAGTTCCCGTTCCTGCTCGAGTCCGAGACTGCTGGCGCCGCCACCGCTTCGATCGCGATCGCCATAGTCGGCGGTTCGCGGATCGCCCGCCTTCCGGGCCGACGCCAACTCGTCTTGATGTTTCAATTCCAGGCTGGCGCCGTTCGCCAATCGATCTTCCACACGGGACAGTTCCACGCATGCGATTGGCACCGTTTGTTGGGTGGCTCGATAGTTAAGCAACCGGTTGCGCAGCGTGAGATCGAGCAGTTTTCGTTGCCAGTTTTCAATCCGCTCCTTTGGAGTGCGCGGCATCGGCTCGATCGGTTCGAGCCAACTTGGTCGGGCGGCCTGATCGAGTTGTTTGAATTCCGGGGCGGGTGGAATTTCGGGAACGCGTGGCGCGGCGTCCCGCTCGGAGGATTCGTCGGTGGAACGGAGTCGCGCTGCGTCGCGCGACGCGAGCGGCTGGACCTTCGCCATTCGCGACCGCTTCACGTCGACGGCGACTTCGAATCGGTGCTCGTTCCATTCGCTCAACGATTCGCTTGCCGTCGCCTGCGCCGTCGGAAACGAGACCCCGCCGCGATGAGTCGCGAGCGTGGTTTCAAAGACAATCAATTCCTCGGCTTGGAGTGCTTTGCGAAGCTCGCCGCATTCGTCTTCCAGTGGCAGTTCGAAGGTCTTCCGGCGCAACCATACGCCGACGAACGCGTGTTCTTCTTGCAAGACGAGCACGGGGTTGAGTCCGATCGCTTCCAGCGCCGAGGCGAACAGCACGGCAAGATCCAGGCACGTCGCGAGCTTGGCTTCCAGGATTTGCGATGCCCGACGGATCTTTTGACCCGTTCGTTCAAAGCTGCTGGGCGGATTGCTGTAGGCGATGTCGCGTTGGACGATCGCCGACCAAAGCGCGGCGGTCTGCCGCCAAACGCGCTGCGGGTTGTCGCTTTGGTAGCCGGCCAGCGGAATTGGCTGGGAGGAGTTGGCAAGGATCTCGGCGGTGTCTCGCAACAGTTCGGAGATCGCGGCTTCGTTCGGCGTGACAAACGCGGGCAGCAGCTCGGCCATCGTGGATGTGCCGCCCCATTCGTCGCGGGCAAGAACGCGGAGTTCATGACAGGCGGAACACAGCTCCTCATCACCGCGGACGAGTCGAAACAACAATTGCCCGCGGTCGGCCTCATTGAGCCGTTCCATGAAATCGGGATCGATTTCCACTTGCGGATCGTTGAGCGTGTACACTTCTCCGGCGCGAATGCGGTCGATGGGCCAGTCACGCGGCCGGGCGAACGGCGGCTTGGCTTCGAATTTGACCGTGACTTGGGCCAATTCGGAACCGTCGGTGTTGTCGATACGAAGTTGGTCGAACAGCGGAACGTGGTTGAGCCAGGCGGCGTAGTTGAACGCGCCAGCGGGCGTGACTTCGATTCGCGGTCCGGCGAGCGGCTCGGGCATTTCGATCGTCCTGGGCGTTGCTCAGTGTTCAGGCGTCATTATCGGCGCTGGCGTCCGCAAGGGTTTCGGCAAGGTCTTTCGTGACAGCTTCCATGGCGGCTTCGCGATTGGCAGCTTCGCGGTTTACGGCTTTGCGATTGGCGGCTTTGCGGTTTACGGCTTCGCGGCTGGTGGACCGAAAGGCTTGGCGCTCGCCTGGAAGCGTACCGTCCAAGCCTAGGTCATGATAATCAAGACTCCTTCCTTCAAGGCAAATGAATCCCTGTGGAAGGGGATGCGAGGCGGCGGGATTTGGTGGAAATCGGTTGAGGATAGCGACGAGCATGGGCGATTTATCGGGAAAGCGGGCGTTGGTGGTAGGCATTGCGAACCGCCAGTCGATTGCTTACGGCTGTGCGCGTGCCTTGAAGGCTCAAGGCGCCGAGCTTGCGTTGACGTATCTGAATGACAAAGCGAAGCCGCATGTCGAGCCGTTGGCGGCCGAGCTTGGCGCGACGCTGCTCGAACCGCTGGATGTGCAGCGGGAAGGGCAGTTGGAGGCCGTGTTCGAGGCGCTTCGCGGCCGCTGGGATCGGCTGGATGTGTTGGTGCATGCGATCGCCTTCGCGCCGAAGGCCGATTTGCAGGGGCCGTTGCTCGACTGTTCCGCGGCTGGCTTCGCCCAGGCGATGGATGTGTCGGTGCATTCGTGGATTCGCATGGCCAAGTTGGCTGCGCCGCTCATGACCGGTGGAGGCACGATGCTGACGATGAGCTACCTGGGTTCGACGCGGGTCATGGACGGCTATCAGTTGATGGGGCCGGTCAAGGCGGCGCTCGAATCGACCGTGCGGTACCTGGCCGACGAGCTGGGTCGGCGGGGGATTCGCGTGCATGCGCTTTCGCCGGGGCCGATCGCCACGCGCGCCGCCTCGGGATTGCTCGAGTTTGCTCGCCAGATCGAAGCCGCACGGACCCGCAGTCCGCTGGGAGAGAATGTGGACGTCGACGATGTCGGAGCGGCGGCCGCGTTCCTCTGTTCGCCCGCCGCTCGCCACCTGACGGGGCTCGTCTTGCCGGTGGACGCGGGCTTGTCGCTCCGTGGCTAACGTGGTTCCACTTGCTTCCGAGCGTCGCTGTCCGCCCGTGTCGTTTTCCGCGGCGGCTGTTTCGTTCGCATCGAAAACGCGTCCTAAGGAGTCGAGCTAATGGGCATCGCAAGCAACGGCGGGAAGAATCGTCGCGCATGGATTTTTGTCTTTTGCCTGATGGTGTCCGCGAGCGGGTGGGCCACGGCGGCCCCGGTGTTTGCTCAAGTTCCGACGACGGTCCAACTGCCGACTGTCAGTTCGTTTTCCGCCCGCACTTCCGTGCTGGTGCCTGATCGCGGTTCGCTGTTGCTGGGCGGGGTCGATCGCGTGTCGGACGGGCTTTCGTCCCGCGGTGTTCCCGGCGCAAGCCATCTGCCGGGCGGGAATCGGTTGTTTCGGAACCAGGCGTTGGGACGCGACGCGAGCCATTCGAGCGCCCGGGCATCCGTCTGGATCCACGACTTCCAGGCCATGGATGAAGCGTTGCTGGCAGAGGCGGAGTTGGAGGAACGTGCAGAGGCCGTGGAGAGCGTTGCCGAGATTCGCCGACAGCGTGCGCGCGAACAGGAGCGAGCCGACGCCGAAGCACGGGAACTGCTGAAGCAGGGGGATCAAGCCATGGCGGACGGCAAGCCGGGTGTCGCCCGGATCTATTACCAGATGGCCCAGCGACGCTCGCCGGTGACCTTTGGACCCAAAGTTCCATTCCCCCATCAGCCAGTTCAACGTCAGCACCCGAGTCACTAGCCGGCTCAGCGCAAGCGGCTGGTAGATGGGGCGATCGTGGTTCCAACGGGGAGGCCGTTTGTTGTCGTCGAGCTTGCTTTCGGGAAACCTGGAGTAACCCTTCTTTTGGCGACCCTGCTGCTTATACTTTCCCTTGTTTGTGGTCGCGTATTTGGCGGGGACGAGAGTGACACGTGAGACCTCTCTGGTTGGATAGGCGACGCACACTGCACCGCACCCGCAATTAGACCGGTCGGATCTTCGGAGTCTTTATATGGAACCCACGAGCGAACACGCTAGTTTGGAATCCGCTTTGCAGCATGTGCGGATGCTTGGACAGCGGCAACACTCCTTCCTCGTGGAGCTGCGTGATCCAGCGAGCCGACGCGTGCTGCTGTCGGTCGTCGATCAAACCCAGCATCGCGCGACGGACGAATTTGGCTTCGCCGTCGTGTTCTCCAACGCGACCTTGGCTTACTTCCCGGAAAATGACAGCGGACGGGAAGAGGTGATTTCGAAACTAGGTCTGCTTGGATTCGAAGATTATGGCGACGACTGTTCGACGACTTTCACAAGGTTTTGCGGTGGCGACACGATCGCGACAGGCCAACTGGTCCAGTCGGTGCTTCGCGAGGTCTATGGGCGATCGCTCGGCGAGCCCGTAGCCATATCCACCACGGATCACGGCCCCGTGTCGACGTTACTCCGATACCGTTGGCTTGTGCTGCAAGCGGTGCGCCGGCGTCATGCGGTGCTACCGGACTCGCCGCTCATCAAAGACTTTCTCGCCCGCGACATACCGTTGCGGCGGCAATTCCAAACCGCCAGCCATCGGAACGAGCGATTGGCGGCCGCTCAAGGCGAGTATTTCGAACTTGAAAATCTGATTCGACAACGGCACACTGAATTGGTGTCATCCGACGCGGCCATCGATAAGCTGGCGCCGCACCTGGGCAAGGTAGCTTTCATCGCCAATCGCGCTGGCCACCTCCCTCGCACACCCGATTTTGACGAGCGGATCGCTCACTATGAACACATGGAGAAATTGCAAGCCGAACATCGGGCCTTGGCAGTGGATCCAGGAGCCGGATTCCTTGCAAAGACTAAAGCCGCCGCGCAGCAATTGGCGATCACCGGCAAACTCAAGTTCGAGGAGCTCCGTGTTTCGGGGATTGAAACCTCGCTCGGCAGGAAATTGATCGCGTCAAACCGCGATGCTGAGCTGGCGAGTCCAGAGACGGCCGCCGTTCTTGCCGAATTACGAACGCTGCGCGAAATCCGCCAGACACGAGCGAGAGCCGTCGAGGAAGCTCAAGCCCATTTGGAGGCTCGTAAGCAGGCATGGTCTCTGGAATTGAATGTGGTGTTTACTGGCAGCGGTCGGGAACTTGCCATCGCGATTCAAGAATCCCAAAACCATCACCAAGCGGTCGTTGCGCAACTCAAAGCGATGGAGGAGCAGTTCGTCAATCAACTGCTTTACGAGGCGGCAATAGAGCCGGGAACGCCGCTCGGCGATCTCATGGGAAGGATTCGTGAGTTGACGCGGCAGTCGGAAACCCAAGCTTCCCGACCGCCGGAACCGCTCAAAAGACCTGCCTTATCGCTCGATAGCCTTAAGGCGGCTGTGACTCAGCCTAGCCAACTTCAGAGCACAGTTGGCGCAAAACTTTCGGAACTCACAGCGGCAGTCAACAAACCAGTCGCCGACGAACCCTCGATCATGAGCGTGTTGGATGCGACGCTGACGGGCAACGCCAACCCAGCCGCCTATGAAACCTTGTTCGCTCGCTGCCGCAATGCGTTAGGAATGAATGGAGTCGAATCATCTTCGCTCAAGCTACTGTTCAATACGGGGAATGCCAGTTCGCTGCCGGGAGGTCCCGCTTGGCACCTGGCGCTTACCGATCAAGAGTGGCTGCAGATCGCTGTTGCGGACGGCGTGCCGGTCGAGATTCGACGACGGGACATCGAAGCCGTTTCCTTGGAATGGAAGCCCCGCGCGAACAACTACGACGGCGCGTGCGATTGGAGTTGCGAAGTTGTGGCGGACGCGCCGCTCCATGGGACATTTGCTGCCGGCGACCAAGCGGCTTTCGTCGCCGCCGTCGTGGGCAACGCGTTGTTGAATGTCGGGACATCCTTATTCCATCAAGGAGCGTATCTCCGGGCTGAAATGGTACTCTCCCGAGTGGCAGCCGATTGCCCATCGACGCCCGCAATGGCGAAGTTGGTGGAAGCGATGGGCCGCGGGCCTCGCGTTTCGGTGACATTTCAACGCACGGCCGGCGAGCTCGAGGACGAGGATGCCGACGATGGGGCCGCAATTAGCGGCTATCTTCAGTTGGATACGCTCGGCCTGGAATTCACGCCTTGGCCATATGAGTCGGCTCATTACCTTCGCATCGCCCCTCATAGAGTGCTGAACTTCGCGCAAAAAACGGGACAATTTCCCGCCGCCATGATCAAAGCCGCGCAATCCAAACGAGCGGCCGGCTCAGCCCTACGTTCGGCGAGTCGTTTGGCCACCATGTTCATCGACGACCCGATGCTCGATATGGGAACGCGAATCGCTGGACAAGCGGCTTCGTCCGCGTTGAAGAATAGCGGAAACCTCGGTCCGCGACCCCAGAATCGGATCGTCATGCTTGTAAACGACGATGGCGAGAAGCGGCGACTGCATTTCGACACCAACGGCAAGAGCCGTGAGGAACTCGAACAGGCAGCCAGTCAATTCTGCGCACAAGCGGAAGCTTTCCGAGACCGATTGGGCCGCAACGCAACCAAAGCCAAGAAACTGGAGCAACCTGCGGACCCCGAGTCGAAACGATCAACCGCGTCTCCCCAGCCATCCACCGCCGTCCCAGCTCCCGAGTCGCCCTTGGACAAGCTCCCTGAAAAGCTCCGTGAAAAGCCAGTCGAAGCGCCGGCCCCAGAAGCGCCGGCCCCCGGAGCGCCTGCCCCCGAATCGTCTGCCCCGATGCACACGCCTAAGGTCGTAGGTTGCCCGAAGTGTGGAGCCAAGCTGCGTGTGGGAAAGCCTGGGATTGTGGGGTGTCCCAAGTGCAATACCAAGATCCGCGTCGCTGACGCCCTTTTTAATTCGGAGAGGACCGACGCATGACCACTCCCGACGCTCCGAAGTCTACGCCGCCGATCCCTCCAGCGAACCGGCCCACCAATCCGCCCGCCACCCACGAGCGGCCGCCAGTCACCACATCGGCCCAGCCGCCAAAGCCTGGCGGGATAGGAAAAGAGGTGCTCAAAGTGGGAGCCGCCGCGGTCGCCGGCGCCGCGGCCGGCGCGTTGCTAACCGGTGTGGCCACGGCCGGGCAAACGAATCCGTCCGCGTCGGCCAATGCCCACTTGGCGAAACGGCCCAACCTGGCGCTCGATACCAACAATGACGGTGTCCTGGATGCGGTCGCCGTGGATTCCGATGGCGACGGCGTTTACGACGCCGTTGCACTCGATCGCAACCAAGACGGCATCGTCGATGGTTACGCCGTGGACACAAATCAGGATGGCCAGATGGATGCCATCGCCCTGGACACGAACGATGATGGCGTAGTCGATGCTGTGGGATTGGATCAAGACAGCAACGGAGTGGTGGACGCCGTGGGATTGGATCAAGACAGCAACGGAGTGGTGGACGCCGTGGGATTGGATCAAGACAGCGACGGAGTGGTGGACGCCGTGGCGGTCGACGGGGATCAAGACGGCGCCATGGATGCTATCGCTGTGGATCTTGATGGCGACAGGGAAATCGATGCCATCGAGGTAGACGCAGAAGAGGACGCCATCGATGCAAATGAAAGCCTTGATGATGAACTCAATGACGATCTCGACGATGATCTCGACGATGAGATTGATGACGAACTCGATGATGACATCGATGACGGTTCAGGAGATGACGACATCGGAGACGACGGCTTTGATGTCGGCATGGACTTCGATTAAACGGACCATTCGTGCCAGGCACTGATCGTTCTGCTGCCAACCGGCCGGCCGGCGATCGGACGCGCGACGTTCGGCGAACTTCGGTCTCCACGGGTTCCGGCTCCAGCGGCGACGGACAAGATGTCCGTCATACAAGCAGAACGCCGCAACCGGCCGGCCGACTCAGGTCGACATCCGTTCTCCCCATGTACGACGGACATCTTGTCCGTCGCGAGCATGTCGATCGCGTCGCCACCGATCGAACTACTCCCAGCCGACATTACGACTCGAAGCGAGCCACCCAGATCGGCGACGGACAAGATGTGCGGCGTACAAGCAGCACGCCACGAACGG
>CAIXSC010000423.1 GCA_903921945.1 uncultured Planctomycetaceae bacterium | reverse complement strand
TTGCCGCATTCCGCGAGCAGTCGGTTGAGGCGTCGAATGTCGACTTGCAGTTGCAGTCGAACAGGCATGCGTTTCGCAACCGCCAAGATGGCATCGGTCGCGGTGGCAACCGTCAGGGCGTTCCTGGCGGTTTCCGCTTGAACCGGATTCAGGTCCACATCGACGTAGCGATTTTCAAGCGGGTCGACATCGGCAGTCGCACCGCCCATGCCGCCCATGCCGCCCATGCCGGCCATGCCGCCCATGCCGGGAGCCATTCCACCGCCGCCTCCCATGCCGGGGGCCGCACCGGGGCCGCCCATGCCAGGAGCCATTCCACCTCCACCCATGCCACCCGCCGCAGGGCCCCCCTTGCCCGGCATCATGCCTGGCACCATGCCACCTTCGCCACCGCCCGGCATCATGCCGGCAGCGCCCGGCATGCCGCCAGCCGCTCCGCCCCCGCCGAGTCGAGTGACTTGGCCCGAACGCTGGGCGTACACGCCCAGGTCAATGCCATCGATCCGCTTGACGGCCGCCTTGTACCGAGCATCCGCGCCCTCATTCGTGCGGGCGATGATCTGCATGATCGAGGTCAAAACCCAATAGTCTTCTTGCGAGTACAAGATCTGCAGCGTCTTCGGAACATTCTCCGCTTGCTTCGACCAATCGTACCGAGCCATGATCGCCCCTTGGTTGGAAGGGTTCCAGGCGACCACAAATTTGTCATCCTCCGCTCCGGTCATGCCCGCGCCGCCGGCCATACCGGCTCCGCCTGGCATCCCTTCGCCACCCGCCGCGCCAGGTCCCGCACCACCACCCGCGCCCGGCATCATCCCCGGTCCACCTCCGAAACCGCCCAACCCCGAGCCGCCCATGCCGCCACTCGCGGCGGTCGCCGCCCAACTGGCGTTGATGATCGTCGCCAACTTTGGCAACACGCCTTGGATGTAATCGCGATACCGAGCACGCAGTTCAACGCTGATCTCTTTCGACAGCGGTGTCGGAAACGGAATCGATTCGACCGGCCGCAAGTTGATCACGGCCGCCTCAAAGTCCTCCTTCAACTCCTTCGGCCAGACGAGCACATCGAGCTGCCGCTCGTACTGCCGCTGCCATGCGCGGCCGACCGACTCACGCGTCAGATTTTCCACATCGTCCATCTTCTTGTGGGAAAAATCGTTCGGATGGTTCTGAATGCCACGGGCTGCCGTGACACCGGAATACTGCCCATCGATCTTGGACGCGCGTTCCGCCTGCTCCTTGTCCAGCTTCGACACCGCCATGAAGTAAATGACGGCGCCGATCACCGTGACCACGCCTGACAACACCCAGAATCGCTGGGCGACAAGCACACGCATGATCATTTTCACTTGGTCCATCGCTCGTGCTCCTTGCGTGTTGTACTAAGGTTACGGCTGAGCCGGATTGGGTGCCGCTGGATTTGCCGCCGCCGGATTCGGAACGGCCGGATTCGCAGCGGCCGGATTGGGAGCAGCCGGATTCGGAGCGGCCGGATTCGCCGCAGCGGGATTCGGGGCCGCGGGATTGGCGGCGGCTGGCACCGCGTTACCGGCCGGATTCACCGGTGCCGGGGCATTGCCCTGTTGGCCCGCAGCGGCGTCGCCTGGCACCGGTTGACCTGCGGCAATCGCCGCTTCCCGCTCGGCCCGCAATTTCTCGGCGGCTTCGCGTTTAAGTTGCAGCCGTTTGCTGAGCGGCACCGGTTGCCAGACGAATTGGATGGTGAATGCGTATCTTGGAGCGTCGAACGATTCCGGTTCGGGAGGCGGCTCATTCTTGCCCTTGCCTTTCTCGGCCGGGCCTTTTCCCGGGGCCTTACCCGCGCCAGGACCTCCGAACGCGCCCATCGTTCCCGCGCCAGGCCCGCCCTTCCCACCGGGCATCATGCCCGGCATCATGCCGCCGGCTCCTAGCCCACCCGGAGCCATGCCGCCGGGCATACCGCCGGCACCCATCGCGCCCGCACCGCCGGCCTCGGCTGTCACCGCGAACAGCGGATTGGGAATCTTATAATTCAGGTCGATCCGGTCGTCCAAGATCAGAGTCGGGAACATGATGCCCAGTTCCTTCATCGTGAATTCGGGCGGTTCGCGTCCTTCGTCAGGGTCCCCAGGCAACCTTACGACTCCGGTCTCCAGCCGGCGCAGCAACGTGTTGAGCACGTGAGTGCGTCCCGATGTCTGCGGGTTGCCATTGAAATAGTGGTATCCACGAATCTCCACGACCCAGCCGTCCTTGGTCGGTCCCTCCACGGTCTCTTCCTCGGCGGCGGGAGCCGCGCCAGCGGCGGCCGCGGCGGCGGGATCAGCCGGGTTCGCCGGAGCGGCCGGATTGGCAGCCGGCGCTGGCTGTTGGCCCTTTTCCAACGCCAAAATGTATCGTCGGCCTTCCAAATACTTTTGGGTGATCTCGGGGCTAAACCACTGAGCCAAGTCGGCGAAGTACTCGGATTCCACATGATCGACGTGGATTTCCTGCCGCTGGCTGAATGGCAAAACGCGGGGATCAAGCGGCACGCCGGGCTGGGTATTTGGTGTGCGGGGCAACGCGTAGGTCAACGCGGAGATCAGTTCCAGCCACATCAGGCGGCGATCGTTGTTGCCGGCAACCTCGTCGCCAAGCGCTCGGAGCACCTCGATGCTGGCTTTCTTCGCATCGTCTTTCGACTTGTGATTCCGGCTTGCCGTGCTTACCTGCTCGGCTTTGCCGCCGGCCGCTTCCCAGGTCGTACCGGCGACCGCGCGTTGCGGATTCACCGTGTACCACTTGTTGTTGACCAGGAAGTAGCTGAAGGCCCACGCCAACATCAAGAAACTGACACCGGCCAGCGTCCAGGGCTTTTTGTCGCGGATCATCCGTTGCGTGATGATCGCTCGCGGCATCAGGTTCGTCGTTACCTTGGCCAGCCCAAGTCCTTGCAAGCACAGCCCATAGCTGACGCCGAACGACAACTGATTCTCTTTGAAGCTGGGCGAGGACGAGATGGCGGTCGTGTTCAGCCGCTGGAAGTTCTGCATGTCCAGCAGGTCATGACCGAGGTTTTTCGAAAGGTGGGCCGGGAGGCCCGTGAGTTTGGTGGCGTTCCCCAACATCACCAACTTCGACAGCTTGGCCTTGCGGTTGTTGTTCTCGAAGTTCATCAACGATCGTTGGACTTCATTCACCATGTCGTTGAAGGTGGACCGCATAGCCTGGAAGATCGCCTTCGGATCCTCGGCCTGCTTGGCGTTGCGCTTCGTGTGCTCAGCCTTGGAGAACGTCAATTTCAGTTCTTTGACGAGCTGTTTGGTGAAGTGGCTGCCGCCGACCGGAATACTTCGCAGCCACATCCGGTAGCCGTTCGTGATCACCATATCCGTGGAATCGGTGCCCATGGAAAGCAGAATGAGCGACTCGGGTGGATCTTCCGAATCGAATTCCTCGGTTGCATCCTGCAACAGATCGTGCGTCATCGCGTTGTAGATCGCGACCGGAGCCAACTGGATGATGTCCAGTTCAATGCCCGCCTGGGTGAACGGTTCGAGCGCCTTGAAGACCTGTTCCCGCTTCATCGCGAACAAGCCTACCTGGATTTCCATCAGGAAGCCTTCGACTTCCATGCCGCCCGCCATTCGCTGCCAGTCCCAGACCACTTCATCCAACGGAAACGGGACGGTCTGTTTGGCTTCGAACCGCACCAAGTCGGGCAGTTGCTTGATTTGGCACGGCGGCGGTCCGAAGAACCGCGTCAACCCGAATTGCCCGGAGACGGACATGGCGACGCGGTCGCCCTTCAGTTTGTTCCGCGACATGAACGTCGCGAACGCTTCGCGCACCAGCGTGCTGGGATCAGCGTCCGGCTGGCTGAGGATCATCGGGTACTCGATGAAATCGAAGGCGGTCGCAACCGCCGTTGTCCCGTCCTCGCTGAGTTCGCAGCGCAGCGCCTTCAGCCCGCACTGGCCGATGTCGATGCCCCACACACCCGCGTTGGCCATGGCTTGTTCCTCCGCTCCTGCTGAATCCGGTTCCCTTCGCGAAAGGGCCCGCTCGGGTCATGCAACCCGAGGGCGAATCGCGAGTGGCTCAAAGGTGATGATCGCCTCGGGAATTGAGGCTTGGGACAAGTTGAACGGCTGGCGCTGTTCCACCCAGCCCTCGCGACAATTAAAGTCTACTGATGACGAACAATCGATGTCAACAAACTTAGGCGGGAAGTTCGCCCGCGGCGGCCGTTTGACGACGGCTGTTCGCGTTGTATCGGCGATTCCCGCCGTCATCTCGACGGCCATCCGGCCACCAGCTAACTTGACGGCCATGAAATACCAGGAATTGCTGATTTTGCTGCCGTGCCATTCGCTGGAAGACTTCCCGACCTACCACGAAGGGGACGACGCCGACAGCCTGCTGGCATGCTGGACCGCGATGTGGCACCCGGCCCTTCTGGCCTCCGCAGGCACCAAGCCAACGTGGGCCCGCGTCGACGCTCCGCCCGCCGAGATCGCCAATCGCCTGCTGGTCGTCCCGACGGTGGCCGCAAGCCAAATGCCCACGGGGTTCGCGCAGCGAGCGAAAGAGGAAGGCGCGACCCTGGTCCGCCGCTTGGTCAAACGCCCCGAGATCGTCGCTGCCGCACTCGCGCCGCTGGACGGCGGCGACGGCGGCGTGCCGCCCGACCTGGCGGCCGATTTTCTCGCCCTCGGCTACTGCTACCTGCAGATCCAACTGTTGACGCGTCAAATGCGTTACTCCAGCAACTTGGACGAGTTGCACTTCCAGAATCAAGTGATCGCCGGGGCCCGCGCCGCCATCGCCGGCGACCAGCCGCTCGCTCGCGAGAAGCTTACCGCATGTTTTGACATGCTGGCGGAGGAACGAAACCACTACTACCCCGTCGAAGCGTTTGTGCTGGATATGACGCTTGTGGCGGACACCACCATCGGAGCGTCGTTACGCAACGAGCTCGCCGGCGCTGAACGCCAAAACCTGGTCATCTCCGGCGGCACGCTCGAACGCATGTCGAAGCAGGAACCGGCGACGCTCGCCGCGCTCGCCGATGCCGTTTCCCAAGGGCGCGCCGCCCTGCTCGGCGGCGAAGTTGTCGAGCGTCGCTGGCCGCTCATGGGCCACGAGTCGCTCGCCGCCGAACTCGGTCGCGGCGCCGCGGTCTATCGCACGCTCGTCGGCCAGTCTCCCACCGTGTTCGCCCGCCGCCGATTCGGCATCACCCCGATGCTTCCCGGAGTGCTTACCCAAGCCGGCTTCCGCGGCGTGCTCCACGCGACCCTGGACGACGGTCGGTTTCCGCAAGGCTCCCAACTGAAAGTTCGCTGGGAAGGCCTCGGCGGCGCCGGACTCGATGCCATCGCCCGCATCCCGCTCGACGCCAGCAAACCCCAGACATTCCTCAGCTTCGCGATGAAATTGGGCGAATCGATGGACGCCGACCATGTCGCGACGCTCCTGCTCGCCCACTGGCCTGGCCCTCCGAGCACCTGGCACGAGGACTTGCGCCGCATCGCCCGCTACACCACGGCGCTCGGAAAATTCGTCACCATCGAGGACTACTTCTCCGCGACCGAAGCGCCCAGCCAAACCGACCGGTTTGACGTCGGCCAATACCGCTCCCCCTACCTCAAACAGGCCGTCATCCGCAAGCAACTCGACCCGCTCTCCAGCACCATGCGGTACTGGCAACGGCGGACCCGCCTCGAAGCGATCGAAGCCCTGTGGCTCATGGCCGAGGTCGCCGGCGGCGCGAAGTTCGCTCCCGCCGTCGCCGGACTGATCGCTGGCTCAGACGCAAGCCCGCTTGCCGCCTCGCGCCCCACCCCGGACGCCAGCGCAGCTCCGCCAACCAACACCCGCCAGCCGGCCCCAACCGGCCACTCGGGCCCCAGTGACCTGCCTGCCAGTGACCTGCCTGCCAGTGACACAGCACAGCGTGACCCGGCACAGCGACAACTGGAGAACTGGGCGTCGCGGATCGATCAGTTCGCCGAGGAACCGGAAAGTGAACTGGAACGGCTGGCCGCTTTCGACACCGAACTAGCGGAAGCCGAACGTCGAGCGGCCGAGAATCTGGCGGCCGCTTTGCCGCGAAGCAAAGGCGCGGCATCGCCGGGTATCTTGATGATCAACCCACTGGGCTTCTCCCGCCGCAGTGGCACTCGCGCCGATCAGCTACCCCACTTGCCGATCGCCGAGAAGCCGGTTGTCGCCGCCGACGAGGGCAACGGAGCCAAGCACTTGGTCGCGGAAACGCCGCCGCTCGGCTATACCTGGGTCGCCAGCGGAACGGCCCCGCCTCCGAAGCCTCGCCGTGCCGTGCCGCGCATGGCCGAAGACACCATCTTGCGCAACGAATTTTTTGAAGCGTTGCTCAATCCGGTCACCGGCAGCTTGCAATCGATTCACGAGTACGGCGCCCGCGCCAATCGCCTGTCCCAGCAGTTGGCGCTTCGCATGCCGGGTCCGACCGCCAGCAAAGTGGGTGAAACCTATCGCGATCCGGACGAGACGGCCATTTATTCCGTGATGGCGGTCGACAAGATCGAAGTGACCGAGTCAAGCACGGCGAGTGGCGAGTTGACGACCCACGGACGATTGATGGATCTCCACGGCGCAACGCAAGCGCGGTATGTGCAGCGGTTCCGCGTCTGGCGTGGAAGCCGAATCCTCGCGATTGATATCGAACTCGACCCGGTCGTCGAACCGCAAGCCGACCCGTGGAATTCCTACTACGCTTGCCGGTTTGCTTGGAACGACGAGTCGGCGGAACTGTTTCGCGCGGTGCACCAGCAACGGCATCCCGTGCCGGGCAAGCAATTCGAGGCGCCGCACTACATCGAGATTGAAGCGGTAACAAAGCGGACCACGATCCTGACCGGAGGCTTGCCGTTCCACCGCCGCGTGGGGGGCCGGATTCTCGACACGCTGTTGCGGGTTCGCGGCGAACGCGGCCGAAAGTTCCGCGTGGGCATCGGTATCGACGCGACGCATCCCCTTCAAGAAGCGCAGCAGTTGCTCGCACCGCCAATCGCCGTCCAGGCGGTCGCCGCGCCGCCGTCGCCCGCCTCGTCCTGGCTATTCCACTGCGACGCCAAGTCGGTCACAGCGACACACTGGGAGCCGCTCCGCGAGTCCGGCCGGCTGGTAGGTTTTCGCGTGCGTCTGTTGGAAACGATGGGACGCGGCGGTCCGCTCAAGTTGTCCGCCTGCCGACCTTTGACGGCGGCTAAGAAGCTGGACTTGAACCAGCAACCGCTGGGCGAGCTGGCGGTCGCCAACGGCCAAGCCCAAATCGAGATCGCGCCTTACGCTTGGATTAGCGTCGAAGGCCGCTGGGCTTAGCCGAACAGCAGGCGGCCGCCTCGCGACGCGTAGGACTCCATGGAGGGCGTCGGACCACGCGAGAGTCCGCGACTTTCGTCGCCGCGATTCGCTCAGGCGGGCGATCCGAGTTCGCGGAGGAATTCGAGCGTGTAGATGCCCGTATCGTGCCCGTCGCTAAAGGCGATCGCGTAAGCGTAGTTGCCGACCGGTTTCATGCCCGTGACGGAAAGCGGCTGGATTTGGGCATCGCTCAAAATCGGCAACATCAGCGGCGATTGCGGGGGCGCGTTTCGTTTTTCCCGGCAGGTGGCGCAGGGGCAACTGTCGCGGAGTTCCCGCAAAGTGTAACGGCGACGTTGGCCATCGCTCCAAGTGATCGCCAAGTGCCGTTCGTCTTCGCGTTCCAGTTTCGTCGGATAAGAACCATCGCTCATTCGGACACTACCTCCGGCTCAACGCCGCAAACACGGTTACTCATTGGCGAAGCTCGCGAGCGAACCCGCGTTGCTGCCCCGCAACCAACTGGCCCGCAACCAACTGGCCCGCAACCAACTGGCCCGCAACCCACTGGCCCGCAACCCACTGGCCCGGCGATCAACCGGCCCCGCAATGAACCCGAAGGGTCTCCAGCAACCGATCCACCTCGGACGCGGTGTTATAGTGAACCATGCCAACCCGGACCATCCCCTGGGGCTCGCGCTGGAGTGACTCGCTGAGATTCAAGGCGTAGTAGTTGCCGTGCCACGCGAAGACGCCATGTTCGCCGAGGGTCCGCGCGACATCGGCGGCCGATTGCTCGGCATGGGTGAACGAGAAGGTGGCCACGCGTTCGTCCAACCGTCGCGGATCGGTAATGCCGTAGACGGTGATCTTCGGCAGGTTCGCCAGTCCGGAAAGCAAACGTTCCGCCAGCGTTCGTTCGTGCGCGCTGATCGCGGCAAAAGCCGATTCGAGAGCCGTTCGGCGGGTCGCGCCGGGCTGGTTGCCGACAATGCGGCCGATATCGGCGAGATAATCGACGGCGGCGAGCGTCCCGATGACGCAGGCGTGATTCTGCGTCCCGGTCATCCATTTGCCGGGCAAATCGTTCGGAGCGGGACGAACCTTGTAAGCCTCCAAGGACTCGAGCAAACGGCGGCGCCCCCACAAGACTCCGACATGCGGCCCGAAGAATTTGTAAGCCGAGCACGCCAGGAAATCGCAGTCCCACGCCTGGACGTCGGTCAGCCGGTGCGGGGCCGCGTGGACGTCGTCCAAGAAGACCAAGGCGTTCACGTCATGCGCCCATCGGGCGATTTGCGCCACCGGGTTGACCGTCCCCAAGCTATTTGACGCGACGCCCACCGCCACCAACTTCGTGCGGTGGCTGAGCTTCGCTTTGAGATCGTCAAGGTCCAACGTGCCGTCTTCACGGCGAATATCGACCACCCGCAGCGTCGCGCCGGCGTCGCGGGCGGCCAGTGCCCAGGGAGTGAAGTTGGCGTCATGATCGAGTCGCGTGACGAGCACTTCGTCACCTGGCGACCAAGTTCGCGCCAACGCCCGGGATAGCGCGAATGTCAGCGATGTCATATTGGCGCCGAACGCGATTTCGCCCGGATCTTCGGCTCCCACGAAATCGGCGAGCGCTTGATGCGCTTGATCGAGCAACGCGTCGCCTTCCCGACTGGTGGCGAACAGGCCGCCATGGTTGGCGTTGCAAGTCGATAGGCAGTGGGTGATCGCGTCGATCACGGCCCGGGGGACTTGCGTGCCGGCCGGCCCGTCAAGATAGACGGCGGGTTGGCCATTCACGAGCTTCGCCAAGGCCGGAAACAAGTGGCGAAGATGATTGACGAGGGCGGCGGTGAGCATGGCGAGCGGTACCCCGAACGGTCCGCAGACAACTCGGGCGGCCCACCACAGGACCGTCGATCTTCCGAGCCGCCGCAAACCGCGACGGCCGGAAGTTTACCGTGATTCCCCGGCCTTGAGGCATGGGGAGTCACGGCGGCGTCACTCACGGACCCAACGTCACCGACGGACCCAAGTCCGCGCCGAGATGGCTATGGCAATGGGTCCGCGATGCCGTTCCCGCGCCGGCCGTTTAGCTCCAAACTTCGCCGAGAGCCGCGTCGATCGCCGCCGCGTACTCGGAGTCGCTCACAGCCTCCGCCGACCATGCGGCTTCCCCCTCGCCTTCGCCATCGCCACCCGACTGGGCGGCCGCTGTCCAGTTGAAGTCGCCATACGATCCGATGATGTAAGCGACCGCTCGACCGGCGGAATCCTGTTGGATGCGAAGACGTCCAGAGGCGACCGTCGCGGTGGTTTCGACGGTCTGTCCCTGAGCGTTCAGCACCCGCACATTCGCCGACATTCGATCAGCGGAGAGCGTGATCCCCGAGTAATTGACACCGGTCCAGCCGTCCTGGATCGCGTACCAGTCCAGCGTCGTGGCGTTGCTGTCATTGAAGGAGAACAGCAAACCCTCCGGCAGTGGCGTCGCGCCGGGAACACCAGGCACGCCCGGGACAACGAGCAGGTGGATCGACAGGTAGTTCGAGGAGAGGCCGCGTTCCGCGAAATTGTTGTTCGCGAAGGTCGCGTCCTGCAATTGAACGTTGTCATTGAGGCTGATGTTCATCGAGAACCGGTCGTTCGTGGTCGACGATACCCGCGTCGAACCGGCGGTCTCTTTCCCGTCCACCGCATTGGATGCCTGTCCCTGGGTAATCGCGTAGTCGCCAGGAGCCAGGTTGGTGAACTCGTAGAAACCTTCCCGATTCGTGATGATGGTTTGCGGAGTAATCGCCACGCCGGCGAAGTCCGTTCCCGTCAAAGTGACGTCGATGTGCCCCATTCCAACTTCACCGGCGTCTTTGGCCCCGTCATTGTCAAAATCCAGGTAGACGAATCCGGACACGGTCATCGGAATGAAATTCACAATGTTCACCGTCACTTGGCCGGTCGCCGATTTTGGATCCGGATTCGTGTTCGTTGTGCCGTTATCGGTGACCGTGTAGGTGAACGTATCGGAGGTGCCGGTCGCCGCGCCTGCCTGCGGGGTGTAGGTCACGACCCCATTGGCATCGACGGAGACGGTGGCACCGTTGGCACTGGTCGGAGACACAGCGGTAACCTTGAGCGACTGTCCGACTTCATTGGCCGGCCCGCGAAGATCGTTCGCGGTCAGTTGAACCGAGCGGTACGTCGAGGGAGTTGCCAGAACTCCGATGACGGTATCGTTGGTTGCGGTCGGCGCGTCGTTCACTTCCGTAACGGTGACGGTGACGGTCCCGGTTGCCGTCTTGGGATCGGCGTTACCGTTGGTCGTTCCGTTGTCCGTGACGACGTACGTGAAAACAAAGGTGCCGTTGTAGTCGGCCGTCGGCGAGTAGCGGACGTTGCCGCCGTTGATCGACACCGTGCCGGCGTTCGATGTCACGCCGGTTACACCAGTGACCGTCAGCGTCTGCCCCGCTTCGTCGGTTCCACCACCCTGCGAGTCGTTGGAGATCAGGGTCGATAGCGGGATGTCCAGCGGACCGCCATCTTCGGCGACGGTGAAACCAGAGTCGTTCCCAGCGACCGGCGCGTCGTTCACTTCGGTAACCGTCACGGTGATCGTGCCGGTCGCCTCCAGGAACTGATCCACGTTGTTCGTCTTGCCATTGTCGCGAATGGTGTACGTCAGGGTCGCTTGGCCCGCGAAGTTCGCGGTCGGGGTGTAGACGACGTTGCCGCCTGTCACCTGAACCGTGCCGCCGCCGCTGACCACGGTCGCGGCAACGATCGTCAGCGTCTGGCCCGCTTCGTCCGCGCCGCCGCCCTTCGAGTCGTTGGCGGTCAGAGTCGCGGCCGTGAACGTGCCGACGGTGTCCTCGACCATGCTGACCGAGTCCGCCACCGCAACTGGCGCGTCATTCACCGGCGTCACCGTGACGGTGACCGTAGCTGTTGAATCAAGGCCTGTGCCAGCCGAATCGTTAATCGTGTAGGTGAAAGTGGTCGAGCCCGCGAAGTTGGCGGCCGGAGCGAACTTCAATGTGTCGCCGTCACGGGTTACGGTGCCGGTCGACACCGAGCCATTCACGGGCTGGGTAAACGACTTGAGGATCAAAGTCGCCCCGGGATTCGCGACGTCGTTCGTCAGCACATTCAACTGATTCGACGCGCTGTCCGCCGACGAGTCCTCCGCCACGGTCAATGAATCGCCCGAGGCACGCGGACGAACGAGCGGACGAACTTGCAGCGTCGCCGTGTCGGAGTCGGTCTGCGCGCCGCCCGAACCGGTATTGCCTTGGTCGGTCGTGAGCATGGTGAACGACGTATCGCCTGCGAATCCAGCCGCTGGAGTGAACCGGACTCCACCGTTAAGCGCCGTGTTGATCGCGGTGATCGTGCCCGTGACCTGCACGGATGACGAACCGTTCGTCGTTACGGTCACGCCGTTGGTGGTGAGCAGTTGCAAGACGCCGGTGTTCGCCGTCACCGAGATGGTCGTGCGGACTTGGGCGGTGCCAGCGTCGACATCCGCAATGGACAGTCCGGAGATCGTGAACGCCACGCCTTCGTCGGTGGCGAGCGTCGCGGGCAGCGTGTTGACGGGCGCGTCGTTGACAGCGGAGATCGTTACCGTGACCGTGTCGGTGTCGGTTTTGGCACCGCCGGAGCCGGTATTGCCCTGGTCTGTGGTCGCCATCACGATCGTGCCGCTTCCGGAGAAGTTCGCCGTCGGGGTGAAATTCAGGCCGAGGCCCAGAGCCGTGTTGATGTTCGCCACCGTGCCCACGAGCACGAGCGGCGTTGAACTCGCGCCGTTTCCGGTGGCGGTCACACCAGCGGCATTCGTGAGCCCCAAGGCCCCGTTGGTGGCAGTGAATGTCACTTGAATCTCGCCGCTGGCCGAGTCGATGTCGGTGACGGAAAACGCGTTGCTGTTGGCCGTCGAGAAAGTTCGGACGGTGTCTTCCGCGGTCGACTGGGCGCCGGTCGGAAGCGTGTTCACCGGTCCGTCATTGACGGGGGAAACGGTGACCGTGACCGTGGCGGTGGCCGTGTTGCCGTTACCATCGCCGAAAACGTAGGTGAAGGTGTCCGTGCCGGCGAAGTTCGCGTTCGGGGCGTAAATCAGTTGATCGTCAGCCAGATTCGAGGCCGTGTTGTTGGTGAACAAGGTCACCGTTCCACTGGCTCCACTGGTGAAACTGACGATCCGCTTTGAACCACCGAGATTCAACGTATCGTTGGCCATTACGTTGATACGGTTGGCGACGTTGCTCGCGAGTGAATCCTCGGTGACCGTCGCCGTGTCATTCGAAGCCTCGACGGCGCGGACCGCGACCAGATCCAATTTGCCAAACGTGATTTCCGCGTTGGTGGCGGTCGTGGAATCGAAGAATACCGGCTGGCTTTGCGTTGATTCGCCGATGTTCGACGAAACGGTAAACTCACCAGCGGAAAGGACCTTGAACTGGGCTTCGAACACCACGTACTCTTCGCCATCCAGTCCGACGAAGATCGTGCCACCAGCTTCATTGAGCACATTGGGATCGGTGATCACCGAATCGTCGTTCGCTGGCGTATCGCCCAGCGAAGCGGTCATCACGTCGCCGTAGGTTGGGAATGTCAACGACATCGGCAGAATTGGCGCGGCGGGCGGCAGCGGGTCTGTCCCGCGCCACGAATTGTATTGGCGGACGGCAATGGACGTCGTACCGCCCGAAAGCCAATTCGCCGTCATTTCGGGGATGTCGAGCCCCGCGAACCGCCCCCCGAACTTAACCGCGAAATTGGCGTTTTCGGGGGGGCGACCGGTCAAAGGCCGCCCGGTCTCCAGGACGATTTCCCCAGGTTGGAACAAACCAAAGCTCGGATCCAACAACGCGGCTTGAATGTTAGCGCGCGTCGCAGCCCCATTCGACTTCACAAAACTGATCGGTCCGGTCGTCTTGGCGGCTTGGCCGGGTAGATTCACCGTCAAGGTGAATGCATTGCCCGCCTTTTCCATCGTGATTGCGGTGTTCAGTGGTGGTAAAGGGAAGCCAACCGCACCGGTCCCCCCAAGCGAAATCCTGTCTTGCGTGGTGCTCACGGAGGAGATAGCGGTTACTTCCACCCCGGAACGAGCGCCACCGGACCACGTCAAATCGACCTTGTCGCCGACTGACAGCCCATGATTCTTGGTGGAGAGCGTCACGGCACCGACCGAGTCACTGGTTCTTGGGTTGAGCGAACCCGAAAACGCGCCTGGCAGATTGCTGAACGTCAACAACTGGGTTTCGCGAGTTTGGAACTGTAGGTTTGGACTAAACGCCAAATCCGCGAACGCCGCTGACACGCCACCAGGATTCGCTCGCACATCCTCGACGGTCATCTGCACCAGGATCGACTCGCCAAGATTCACAATCGGCTTTTGCGTTCCCGCTTGCAGTGGCAGCGGCGAGCCGTCGAGCTTGGTCGCGCGGACCCGAAACTCCATCTTCGCGACTTCGCCTTCGCCGTTCAGCAGGTTGATCAGCCGCAAGGCGTCCAAGGGAGCGATCCAGCCGTCGTTCGTGACGTCGTAGCGGTACTCGGACGCCTCGGCCTCCGCCGCGATCCCGCTTCCCGCATCACCCGTAACAGCGCCACTCGAACTGGCGACCGCCGCCGGATTGAACAACTGCCGAGCGCCACCGGAGTTCAACCCGTTGATGATGACCAGGGCATCCCGCGGAGCGAACACGCGATCGCCGTCGACGTCGGCCGGGAATGCGTCATTGTGCCAAGGATTGGCGACGTCACCCGCCATCAACGATCGGAGCTCGAGACGTTCGCTCCCAAAAACCCGGGCGATCGCTCCGCGACGCGCCGCACGCGTGGACTTATACGACTTCTTGCTTGCCTTGCTCATAACCACCCTTCGTTCCCAATGACTGGACCGGGAAAAACGCGCGTAACGGACGTATTGGGGTTCTCGAATCGAGTACCGGCGATTCCTTGTCACCATCGGCACGGCGGAGCCGGAAGCCCGAAAATAACCGGATTAAAGGCTCAAATTCGCAGTTTCCGAACGGCCAGTCGCGTCGTTACAACCGTCACGACCGCTACGATCCCCCGCATCGCTTGCCGCCTTCCCACCTCTACGCAAGCTAAATCCGGCCGCGAAATCTCGCAACAAAATTGTCTCGACATTCAACAATCTATGAACGCGGCGTGTTCCCCGACAGGCGCCCGCATCATCCGAACGTACATCTCACGACTTCGCTTCGCGATCATCGAACGCTCCGACCGGTCGCCCCGAGCCGTCAAACTCGACGCAGTTTGCGCCGCATAGCAAACTCCCATCGAGTCGGCATGCGAGACTGGCAATTCCCCCCGGCGCTGCGGCCAAAATGGCATAGCTAGGCAATCTTTTCCGCGATTAGCGATTGTCTTGGTTTTAACCAAAAATCGTGTCGATGCGTATTTGCGGAACCTAATCTCAGGGGGGAGTTTTCCATGAAACGTGACTTTCTCGCGGCCGTCGCCGCTTTGGCCGCGCTCTGGTACACGCCGGCCGCTTTCGCACAGCAAACCACCGTCGCGCCGGCAGGTTCGTACATCCACGCGACACCTGCGGGTGACGCGTTCCTTATGGTGCCGGACGTCCAGGCCGGTCCCGAGACCGCTCCGCCCGTGTCGATTGCGCCCGCCACCGTCCCGCAAGTTGTCGAAAAGCCGACCTATTCGCCCATTTCTCATTACGGCAACACCGCCGATTGCGTCGCCCCGGCGGCCGCCCCGGCTGCCGCTTGCGGGCCCTCCTGCGGCATCCCATGCGACGATTGCTTCGTCGGCTGGAGCCATCGATACTACGCCTATGCGGGCATGATGTATCTACGGTCCCGGGACTCTGAAGTCGCCTACGCGGTCGGCTCGAACAGTGCGGTCGGTGTTCCCGTTCAAGTGACCCCGGTGAGTGTCGCTGACTTCGACTATCAACCTGGGTTCTTCGTTGGCTTCGGCATGACGCTCGACGAATGCTCGTCGATCGGTGTCCATTATATGCAGTTCGAGGCCAGTACCACGGACTCGACCACGCTCACCCCGCGGCCCGGTGCCCCGTTCGTTCTCAACTCGCTCGTGGTCCACCCGAACACCCTCAACGTCGGCGAGACGGGACTCGACGCCGACGCCCACTACGACATTCGATTCAATATCGCGGACATTGAATACCGCGGCCTGATCGATGGCGACTGCAACTTCAAGTTCAATTACCTGGTCGGGCTGCGTATCGCCCAGTCCGAACAGCAACTCATCTCGACTTTCAGCACGAACGCGCAGAACAACCATCGCGTGGAAACCGATCTCGACTTCTATGGCGCCGGTATCAAGTTGGGATTGGAATACGAGCGGGTTTCCCAGCGCGGCTTCCTGGTCTACGGCCGCGCCAACACCAGCTTCGTGCCAGGTGAATTCCGAGCCGATTACGACCAAACGTCGGTCATCGGTGGCCGCCTTGTCGACACGGCTTGGAAAGCTGGCCGGCTTGTCACCATGGCCGATCTCGAAATCGGCACCGGTTGGGAAAGCGCGTGCGGCACTTGGCGGCTCACCGCCGGCTACAACATCCAAGCCTGGTTCAACACCGTGCAAACCGACGAGTGGATCCACGGCGTGCGAACCAACAACTTCATCGACATGTCGAGCATGCAATCGTTCGACGGTCTGATGGCTCGTATCGAAGCCCGATACTAAACGTCGCGAGTTGGCGACCGCGTCTAACGCACCTCCACGACCGCCCGCAGCGGCACGTCAAGCCGCTCGGGCCCACTCCTCCCAATCTTTCCCGCGCAGGCGGCGTCCGGTTCCCGCAAACCGACGCCGCCTGTTTTCGTTTTTCCGGGGACAACGAACGGATGCCGCGCGGGCCTGCCCGCCTGCCCCTCTACCCGCGTGATGCCGCTTCGATCGCGAATCGGTGGTCGGACCGCGTGCCGAGTCCAAGTTGCGGGTCGATTCCGATAGAATCGCAAGGTAATGTGATAGTTTGA
>CAIXSC010000422.1 GCA_903921945.1 uncultured Planctomycetaceae bacterium | reverse complement strand
GTTGCCAGTTGCCAGTGGTTAGTGGTTAGTGGTTAGTGGTTGGTGATTGGTGATTGGTGGGTGGTGGTTGGTGGGTAGTGGGTAGTGGTTGGTGGGTAGTGGGTAGTGGACAGTGGATAGTTGACCACGAATGGCACGAATTGTTCAAAAAAGGAAAGAAAAGAATCTTGGGAGTTATGGCCGTGAAAATGGCGTGGGATCCTAGATTTCCTTTCCGTGTTCCTGCCGTGTTCGTCCGTGGCTAAGTCCCAGGCTTATAGATCCGACTGTGGCCCAATCCCACGCGTGAGTTCAACCGGGCCTTTAAATTTCGGTGACGACGCCGTCGCTGCCGCCGAATTTTTCGGCGTCGATCTCCATGTGCCGCAACATCCGCACGAACAGGTTGGCCATCCGTTTGTTGTCCTTGGCGTCGAACGCCACATGGCCGCGGTGCTGGAACCGGCCGCCGGCCAGCAGGATCGGCAGATTGTTATTGTCGTGCGACGATGAATTGCCAAGGTTGCTGGCGTAGAGCACAGCGGTTCGGTCGAGCAGCGTGCCATCCCGCTCTTCGATTCCGCGAAGCGATTCAAGGAATTCGGAAAACACCTTCATTTCCGCTTCCTCGATCATCGCCAATTGATCGAGTTTTGCCGGATCCTGGCCGTGGTGCGAAGCGTCGTGATGCCCCAAACTGACGCCCATGATTTCCGGCCGCTCCTGCGTGCCGAGCCACAGCGAGATCGCTCGTGTGCTGTCGGTTTGCAACGCCAACCGCGTTAAGTTGTACCACTGCCGCGAACGCTCGATCAGTTGCGCCCCGCCGAAGTCGTTCGTCGGCGGCGGATAATCGACCTTCGGCTTCGGAGTGGTCTGCCACTGTTCGTCTTGCTTCAAAGCCTGCTCGGCCTCGCGGACGGAGGCGAGGAACGATTCGAGTCGTTGACGATCGGCGGTCCCCACCTTCCGACTGAGCGATTGGATTTGTCCGCCCACATCGTCGAGGATACTCTGCCCGTTCCGCACGCGGCGCAGCTCCCGCGCCTCGTCTTCAGGCGAGCCTGCGAGGAAGAGCCGCTTGAAGACCTGGGTCGCGCGGCTCTCCCCGGGCAACCGCACACCGCGGGCGTTCCAGGCCGCGTTGCCGCCTCCCAGGATCAGCGATGGAAACCGGGTGCGATGTCCCACTCGCTGAGCCACCTCTTGATCGAGCGACACGCCATTCTTGATGTCCCGCTCGCGGATGAACTCGGGCGAGACCCCGGTGAACAACGCCACCTCGGCGAAATGCCCGGCCGCATAGCGGTGCGACATGCCGGAAAAGACCGTGAAATGACCGCGAAGCGGTTCGAACAGCTTGAGGTAGCGGCTGGATTGGTAATCGCGGCCCGTCGTCGCGGGAAAGAAATGAGGGGCGTACATGCCGAGCGGTTGGCCGACCAAAACGACCCGTGGCGGCGCTCCCCGATCCGCCGACTCACCGACGGACCGTTCCGCCGCCCGCCCGGCCGCCTCCCCTGCCGCCTGCCCGGCCGCCTGCTCAGCGGCAGCGGCATGCTGGGCGCCGGTGTCCATCGAATCCAGCAGTGGCAAACCGATAGCGATGCCAGCGGCGCGAAGCATGGTGCGGCGGTCGAGTTTAGTCCAAGGCATCGGTGATCACCTTCGGGGAATTAAGGGCGAATCGGGCGCTACCGCACATGGGCGGGGCCGTCATTTTTCCAGGAACAGGCGACTCTGCACAAGCTCGTGAATCAGGCTCCGAAATCCATAGTGCTTGTCGCGGATCCGCGCGACAATCCGCTCGACGTCCTCGCGGTCGGCGAACTGAATATCGGCGCCCGTTCCATAGACCACCAGTTTACGCGTGAGGCTGCGGGCGATCTGATCCTTGTCTTCCAGCAACAGTCGTTTGTAGCCGGCGACGCCATCGAACGTCTTGCCTTCATGAGTGATTCCGCCCAGTTCGACATCCGGGCCGCGGTAGACGGGGCGGCCCGAGCCGTACGGCAACGCGATTTGTCCCGCCGGAGTCCGGGCTGTAACCCGGTAAAACTCGCGATAGTTTCCGATGGGATCGAACGTCTCCAGCGCGAATCCGGGGGGATCGATGTGCTTGTGGCAGGTGGCGCAGGCCGGTGTGTCGCGATGGCGGGCGAGTTGCTGGCGAATGGTCGTTGCGCCGCGAATGTCCGGTTCGATCGCTGGCACGTCAGGTGGCGGCGGGGAGGGCGGCTTGCCGAGGATCCGGTCGAGTACCCACGCGCCGCGTAGCACGGGCGACGTGCGAGTGCCGTCGGCCGTGACCTTCAACACGCTGGCGTGTGTCATGACTCCGCCACGGTGCGAGTCTGGCGGCAAGGGCGTTCGTCGCGGCACGCTGCCTTGCAAACCGGGAATACCGTACAGGGCGCCCAGCCGTTCATTGAGCATCGACCAGTCGGAATCGACAAACTCCAGCAGGCTGGCGTCCCGTCGCAGCACCTCGGCGACAAACAGCTCGGTCTCGCGCGGCATGGACCACAGCAGCAGCGGATCGAAATCGGCGTACAGCACGGGATCGGGAATCGTGAAGTCGATCTTGCGAAGATCGAGCCATTGGCCGGTGAAGTCCCGAACGAACCGCTCGGAGCGTGGCGAATCGAGCATGCGTTCGACCTGGGCGCGGAGCGTTTCCGGGCGACTCAGCCGACCGGCAGCGGCGACGGCAAGCAGCTCGTCGTCGGGCATGTTCGACCACAAAAAATACGATAGCCGCGAGGCGAGCGCGAAATCATCGAGCCGCGGTGGTTCGGCGGAGCTAAGCAGAAACAGAAAGTCGGGCGATGAAAGCACGAGTTGATAGGCGCAGAGCATGGCGTCGTAAAACGACTGCCCCTCATCGAGCTTCCGCCACGCGACTTGGACGAGGCGTTGACGCTCGGCGTCCGTCACAGGCCGGCGGAACGCGCGGGGCAAGAACGCGGCGAGCAGCCGTTCCGCATCTTCGCGCGGGCTGGACGAGGCGGGTTCAAGGGGATCGGCTTCCCATTGTGGAACGGTCCGGCGTTCCGAGATGACGGGCACGCGGGCGCGGGTCGCCTCGGCTTTGATCACCGACCGCGCCTTCAGGGGAACTCCATCAAACAGGCGGGCGTAACGCGGCGGCGGGAAGGCGTCGAGCGGTCCGTCGAGGGTCATCCATTCGACGAGCAACCCCGGACCGGTGTACTCTTCGATCGGCTTCTTGAAGCGGCGAATGTCCCAAGTTGTCAGCAGATTGACGACGAACTGTTGGCGGCTCGCCAAATTCACTTCGAACTCGTATTCGCGCGGTTCGCCGTGGTCGATGTCGCGCACTTCGCGCAGCACGGGGCCTTCCCGGCCGCTCTGCATGACCGTCATGAGCCCGACGGGAATCGGTTTGGCATCCGCGCCGACCGCGCAGGCCTTCATGCGCACTCGGTAGCGGCCGGCGGTCGGCGCCGCGGCGGTGGCGCAGAGCCCGTAACGAGGCAACATGCTGTAGAAGATCAGCGTGTCGCCTTTCAGCACCGAGTTGCGACCGAGCCCCTCGCGAAAGTTGGGCCCCTTCTTGGTCATGTCCAAACCGGTTCGAGTATCGCTGAACGGGATCGGCGGATGCACTGGCAAGACCGCCTGCACGGCGCGGGCGGCCGCCTCCTGGTAGCGGAGAAAATGAGTCGCGGACAATTCCAAGCCAGCACTGACGGTGTCGAATCCCGAGGTGGCGCTGTCCTCGGGAAGCAGGTCGCGTAGCGGAACGTCGACGCCCAGCAGTTCGTGGACGGTGTTTTCATATTCGATGGCATTCAGTCGCCGCACAGTGACGCGGCCTTCCGACCGTTGGCGACGCAGCGACGCCGCCCGCAATTCGGCCTGAAGGCGTTCACGAGCGGCACTCACAAGCTCAGCGGGCGGCCGCGGTTCCGACGGCGGCGGCATTTCGCCGGCCGACAGCTTGTCGAAAATGCGGGTCCAGCGATCGGATGTCTCCGTCTTGTCGAGATCACCGCCGGTGGGGCCGTCGATCAGATCATCGAGCCGCATGCCCGCCTTTTTCTCCTGAGGACCATGGCAATCGACGCAATGGGCGGCTAACAGCGGCCTCACGGCGGCTCGCCAATCCGCGGTCGCAACCGCGGCCGGCTTCGGTTCCGCCGCGATCACCGGCGAAAGGCCGACAGCTAGGCAGGCGAGGATGTAGGCGAGCGGGCGTGTGAGCCGGCGTGTGAGCGGGCAGGGAAGGAGGGAGGGAAGCCGCGAGTTGCGCGTCTTGGCGGTGGGGACGGCGTTGGCGAGCCGTGGATCGGGCGGAGATGAGGGAGGGCAACGCATGGGGCGGTCGAGGATCTTCATGGTCGAGTGCGGTGCGAAAGCGGATGGTCGAGCGGTTGGCGGCAGGGGCGGGATTGTCGCAGGCAGCGGCGCCGGATCGTTCTGTCCGCGTGAACAGCGGCGGGATGGTCGGCGTGACTGGTGGCAGCAACGGTGGCGTGACTGGTGGCGGGAATTGTCGAAACGGAAAGCGCTTGGCCCCTGTTTTCGTGGAAGCGGGCCGGTAATAAAAGAGACGTCACGTTTTTTTTGTTGGGAAGGAGACGGCGATGGCCGTAAATGTGCTGGGGACTCCGTTGAAAGTCTGCTCGACCGATCCGATGACGGGCTGGTTCCGCAACGGCTGTTGCGAAACGGGCAAAGGCGACCGAGGTTTGCACTTGGTCTGCTGCCGCGTCACCGAGGAGTTCCTGGAGCATCAGCGATCGATTGGCAACGATCTGGTCACGCCGATGCCAGCCTACCGTTTTCCGGGCCTGCGGCCCGGCGATCAGTGGTGTGTCTGCGTCACTCGATGGGTCGAATCCATGGAGGCGGGTTTCGCCTGTCCCATCGATTTGGAAGCGACGCACATCTCGACGCTCGAATTCGTGTCGCTCGAAGATCTCAAGCGGCACTCCGTGGACTGAGCGACGCGCGATCGAGATGGTTCCGCGGCTTCGAGGCGTCGGCGACAAACGCCGGCGACTTGCTCACTTCACGCTGGCGCGATCAAACGGGATGGCTCGACTGGCGAGCGTGCTGAGCGTTGGCGCTGGTGCCGACGTTGGCGCTGGCGTTGAGCGGCGCGACTCGCCTACTCGTAGCGGATCAGGCTGAAGATTTCGCGGGGCGCGAGTCGGGCGGCGCCGCGGAGAGCGGCCAGTTCAATGGCGAAGGCGCAGGCGACGACTTGAGCGCCCGCGTTTTCCACCATCGCGCAGCACGCGTTGACGGTGCCGCCGGTCGCGAGCAGATCGTCGACCACCAGCACGCGCTGGCCGGGAGTGACGCCGTCGATGTGCATTTCCAGCGTGTCGACCCCGTATTCCAGTTCGTAGTGGAAGGCGTGCGTATCGAACGGCAGTTTGCCCGGCTTGCGAATCGGCACGAAGCCAGCGCCTAGCTCCACCGCCATCGGGGCGGCGAAGATGAAGCCGCGCGCCTCGGCCGCGACAATCGCGTCGATTCCGTGGTTGCGGAATGGGGCGGAGAGACCGACGATCGCGGTGCGGAACGCCGCGGCGTTAGCGAGCAACGGGGTGATGTCGCGGAACAGAATACCCGGCTTGGGAAAGTCGGGAATGTCGCGAATCAAGGCTCGCAAGTCATGGTGATCGTGGTTATTCGATCCGTCCGGGGAGGCAGGCGCCATACGCGATCCTCTAGCGTGGTACGCGGCGGTCGAGCCGCGGGAGCGGGCTCGGTGGCTGGCGTTGGCGCCGGCCGAACCGGGCTGCGATGGGGCGTTTAACCGAGTCGCCGTTCGCGGCGATCCTTGAGTCCTTCCGCCAAGCGTTGGAGAGCTTCCGTCTCGATTTGCCGGACGCGTTCGCGGGTCAGCCCCAATTGCTCGCCGATTTCCTTCAGCGTATGGGGCGAATGGTTGTCGAGTCCGAATCGCATGCGGATGACGGTCGCCTCGCGTTGGTCGAGCGTGTGGACCATCGCCAATGCGCGGGTCATCACGTCATGTTCGACCAGTTCTTCGTCGGGGCTCTTGAGCCGTTCGTCGGTGACGATTTCGCCCAGCGACCAGCCGTTTTCCGGTTGGTCGGTTTGCGGCATCAGGTTGTAGATGCGAATCGCCTTCTTGATGATCGGAAGCTTTTTGCGGGCCAGTCCGAGCACGCGGGCGATCTCTTCGGGTGTTGGGGTGCGTCCGAGTTCCTCGGTGAGCCGCGAGGTGGCACGGCGCCATTTCGACAGCAGTTCCACCATGTAAGCCGGAATGCGAATCGTCTTGGCGGAATTGATGAGCGACCGTTTGATCGATTGTTTGATCCAGTAACTGGCATAGGTGCTGAAGCGAGTGCCGACAGTGGGGTCAAACCCTTCCACGGCTCGCAGCAGTCCGAGGTTGCCTTCTTCGATCAGATCTTGCAGGCTAAGGCCCTTGCCGATGTAACCGCGGGCGATGTTCACCACCAGCCGCAGATTGGCCCGCACCATGCGATCGCGGGCCTCGGCGCTGCCCTGCGCGATCTCCGCGGCCAGTTGTTGTTCGTCGGCGGCCGACAACAACGCCGTTTCGTTGATTTCGCGGAGGTAAGTTTCGAGCGGCGTTTGAACGGACGAGACGCCTTTCCGTCCGCGCCGCGCGGGCAGTTGGTCGGACGGGTCGATTTCTTGGTCGCGAAACTTGGGCATGTTGTGGGCCTGGGTCGCCAGGGCGAATTCCGTGGGAACGGAACGCGTTGTTCGGGAAGAGCCGGGTTCACAGGGAACATCGGCCCATCTCCGGGCGGCACTGCAAGTTGTAACGCGAACGGCGCTGTGCGACGGTTGTTCGCACCACAACGATTTCCGCGCCTGTGTCGATCACGCCGATCGCGCCGGTCGTACCGGAAAGCGACAGGCGACCCACTTGTTTTCGACCGAAAGAAGTTCCGGTCGGGTAAGGAAACTCGCTTGGCCCGATCGCGGGTCAGCGACTCGAAACATCCTGGCCCGTATGACGGGTGGTCCAAGCCAGCATGCCCACGCCAAGCAGGACCGCGGAGGCGGAGGCGACGAGCCAAGTTGCTGGCAAGTGCGTCGCGTTTTGACCGCCGAACGGCAACGCGGCCAGCTCGTCGCGGTACGCCGCCATGGCGAGCAGCGTCGAGTTATGGATGACGTGGATTGCCAGCCCCGGCCACACGCTGCCCGTGCGCCAGCGACACCAGCCCAACAGGATTCCCAAAAGCGTGCTCGGCGCCAGCCGCTCCGGGGCGGCTCCGCCCGCCAAGATGACGTGAAACACGCCGAACACCACGCCGGTCACCAAGACGCTCGCCCAGCCACTCCACGATCGCCGCACGGCTCCGAACAGCCAGCCCCGGAAGAAGAGCTCCTCGCATACGCCCGGAGCGACTCCGAGGCTCACGATTAACAGCGGTAGCGGAACTTGGCGCCATCCGGCCACCAACTGCTCGACCAGTTGGCGTTTGTCGTCGTCGAAGGCGCGTAGGCCCGCGGCGTGCATCAGCAGCACCACTTCGTACACCAGCGGCCAAGCACCACCACCCAACAGCAAAATGGCCAATCCCAGGCTTGGCCTTCCGCCACGTGGACGCACCCAGCCTAACGCGGCGCCGATCGCGAATCGTCGCCACCATGCGGCAGCCAGGGGAAGGCCAGCGAACAGCACCACCGTCAGCAGGCCCGACGCGACGAGCCGCAGGATTGGCTGCCCATCAAACGCTTGGCCCAAAAAAGCGGCCGCGAAAAAATGGGC
>CAIXSC010000421.1 GCA_903921945.1 uncultured Planctomycetaceae bacterium | reverse complement strand
CAATCCGCCGGCTGCTCGACCCGAACCAGCCAACCGCCGCGGCCTGGACCGCGCTGCCACTCGAAGCGGCCGACGCGGCGGTGAGTGGTGGCTCGGGGGGAGGAACTGGCAGCACGGCTGGCGGAGGCGGGGCCGCTCGGCCGGCGAACGGCAGTGCTTGGGGCGTGAAGAATCGCAAGTGCGCCGACGGCCGCGAGATTCCGGTGTTCGACAGCATCGTAGGCGGCGAATCGATGACGGGCGTTTTGCGGAGCGCGCCGTTCCCGCTGCCAAACAGTTTGTCATTCTGGATTTGCGGGCAGAACGGTATGCCGGGCGCCAATCCGCCGCAGCGCAACCGCGTGCAACTGAGACTGATCGGAACGGCCGATGCGGTTCGTTCCGCCACGACTCCCCGCAACGACACGGCTCAACAAGTGAACTGGGATTTAAAACCTTGGGCGGGTCGACAAGGGTTCATCGAGATCGTGGATGCCGACGCCAGCGCCTCGTACGCCTGGGTCGGAGCGGGGCGGTTCGAGCCCCCGGTCGTCGCCGAGCCCGCCGCAGGCGCCAGTCCCGCGGCGGCGCCGCAGGAATTGGCGATTCAGACCATCGAGCTTTGGAAGCTGAGCGGTCTTTCGTCCACGCTGGTCGCATTGCTGGACGATCCAGCCGCCGCGCCCGCCATTCGAGCGGCCGCTGCGCAGGCCGCATTCGCGCTCGACGCCTCCGCAACCCAGCCTAAGTTGGTAGCGGCCGTTGTGGACAATCAAGCGCCTGCGGGGCTGCGAACCAAGGCGGCGGAATTGCTCGCGGCGGGCAACACCGAGTCGGCCCGCAAACCGATTCTCGACGCGTTGGCTACGGCCCCCGCCTCGCTGCAACCCGGCCTCGCGCTCGCATTGACCAGCCACCGGGACGGCGCCGAGGCGCTGCTCGCCACGATCCAAGCGGGCAAAGCTTCGCCCCGTCTTTTACAGGAAAAGTCGGTGCTTGATCGGTTGAAAGGCGCCGCCCCGGATCGTTTGGAACAAAGGGTCGCGGCCCTGACCGCTGGCTTGCCCGCCGTCGAGGAGCGGTTGAAACAAGCCCAACGCGATCGGCTCGACACTTGGCAGACCAAGCGTGGCGACTTGGCCAACGGCCAACTGCTGATGAAAAAGCATTGCGCCGCCTGCCATAAGGCGGCGGGTGAGGGCGCGATGGTCGGCCCGCAACTGGATGGCGTCGGCAATCGTGGACCGGAACGGCTCATGGAGGATGTGCTCGATCCCAATCGAAATGTCGACGCCGCGTTCCGCGCCACGATTCTCGTGAAGAGCGACGGCCAGGTTGTCAGCGGCCTGAAGCTGCGCGAGGAAGGCGGGTCGATCGTGCTCGCGAACCAGGAGGGCAAGGAAGTGCGGGTCGCCGCCAGCGACGTCGAGGAATCGCGGGTGAGCGGCTTGTCGTTGATGCCCGCGAATTTCGCCGACACATTGCCGGCACGCGATATGGCGGATCTTTTGGAATACCTGTTGAGCTTGAAGGGGCGGCCATGAGTGGCGGGCACGGAGTTTCATTCGCGACGTCAACGACCTCGCGACGCGCCGTAAGTGCCATGTCGCTGCTCGCAGTGTCCCGACTTGTTCTGTCCAGGCTTGTTCTGTCCCGGTTGGCGGTGACGCTGTCCGCGATGACACTGTTGGCGATATCGCCGCTCGAAGTTCCACGCGTGGGCGATCTCCATGGCGCATGGATCGGCGCGTTCACGCACGCCGCCGAATCCGATGACGAGTTGGATACGATCGTCGCCACGCTGGAACTGCTGGTCGACGCGGACGCGGACGCGACGCGGCAATGTCTGCGGCTGCTGGCCGACAAAACCCAAGCCCGCGAATTGGACGGCGAAAGACGGGCCCGGCTCGCCAAATCGATCGGACCGATGGTCGACAACTTGCTGAAGCGGCCCGCGACCGATCCGTTGCGAGCCGATGCCGCGATTTTGGCGGCCAGTTTGCGACTGTCTTCCGGGGCGGAGCCGACGCGAGCGATCGCCACGGATTCGCGAGCGGACTTCGAGCTGCGGCGGCGAGCGCTCGCGGCGTTGATCGCGGCCGAGGATCGCGCGGCGTTGGAGATCGCCGAGAATTGGCTGAGTGGCGGCGCGGACACGCCGAACGCGGGCGCCGCGCCGCGGCCCGACTTGGTGTCGGCGGCCTTGGCGCTCCTGGGACGGCTCGATCAGCCGACGGTGGCGGAGATTGTGTTGCGCCGGTACGCGTTGCTGGCCGATGACGCGCGCCCGAAGGCGATCGAGTTATTGACCCAGCGGCCGGCCTGGAGCGTTAAGCTGCTCGACGCCATCTCGCGACGGGAGATTCCCGCGAACGCGTTGAACGCCAATCAAGTCGCTCGCCTGTTGGTCACGGGCGATGAGGCCCTGAAGAAACGCGTGCAGGCCACCTGGGGCTCGGTGCGGTTGGATCGTAATCCGCAGCGCGAGCAGGTGATCGCGCGGGTGCGGGAATCATTGCGTGAGTCTTCGGGGGAACCGCGCCGTGGCCATGCGGTGTTCCGCAAGGTCTGTGGGCAGTGCCATAAGATTCATGGGGAGGGGCAAGAGGTGGGCCCCGATATCACCGCGAACGGCCGCGCGAACCTCGAACAATTGCTGTCGAATGTGCTGGACCCGAGCCTCGTGATCGGCGTTTCATACCAGGCCCGCGTGGTGCTGACGTCGGACGGCCGAGCGCTCACTGGCTTGTTGGTCGAGGACAGTCCGCAGCGCGTCGTGTTGAAAACCCAGGGCGGCAAGCAGGAAGTGGTGGCGCGGGAGGAAGTCGAGGAGGTGCGAGTCAGTCCGCTCTCGCTGATGCCGGAGGGACTGGAAACGCAACTATCCGCGACGGAGCTCGCCGACCTGTTCGCCTTCCTGCGGCTCGATCTGCCTCCTGACGATCCGCGCGCCAAGTTGATTCCCGACCGCTAAAGGTGCGGTGAATAAACTGTTGGTCACGTCGAACTCCGCCGTCTCCACGGTCGCGTTGAACGAATTGGCGTTGACGTTCTCATCGATCGCCCGGCTCGTTTCGAGTTGGAAGTTCGTCCGGGGACGCTGACGGCTCCGTCAAGTTT
>CAIXSC010000420.1 GCA_903921945.1 uncultured Planctomycetaceae bacterium | reverse complement strand
CGAGAACCTGGGGCTGACCGACGACGAGGCGGCCTTCTACGACGCGCTGGCGACCAACGGCTCCGCCGTGCAGCTGATGGGGGACGCGAAGCTCAAAGTGATCGCCACGGAACTGATCATGAAGATCCGCAAGAGCGTGACGATCGACTGGACGTTGCGCGAGGGCGCGCGGGCCAAGATCCGCGTGATGGTCAAGCGCATCCTGAACTTCCACGGCTACCCGCCCGACCTGCAAGACGCAGCGGTGAAGACCGTGCTGCAACAGGCGGAACTGCTGTGCGCGGACTGGGCCGGGTGAGTTGTCAAGAGAAAAGGAATCCCGCGAAGATCGCCCGTCAGAATCGTGAGGTGGCATATGTGCAACCCTCCATCACCAAGCCACTCAGTTGCGGGTAAGGAATCAGACGCGCCTCCGGCATAGGCTGTTCGTGTCCTTTCGGCAAGCCTGTAATTCTCTCGCGGCCGGCCGGAATTCGGGGCGCTGGGGGCATTGGGCAGGGCGCGGGGTGTGGAGAAGCCGGGGTGTCGGCGATTGGGCAGCGGCGTGGAAAAAGCTGCCGCCGGATCGAGAACGACTGGGGGAACACCGCAGAGGCACCGTGAGCGAGGCTATGTTGAGGAGCCAAAGATTGGTGCTCAATCTCTCGCCAGACAGCGACACATGGTCTCGGCGATCCACGCGGCGCACCGACGTGGTGAATGATCGAGCCATTTTGATGTTGGCTTGTTTGCCAATTCTGGTCGATAAACAGATGCAATATGCGTAGAGCGTATATGATAGGGCCGTCGCGCCTCGGCGCTCGGCTGTACCAGCCATTGGACGCGCAGCGCCATCAGCGTTTAGACTCGCGTCAATATCAGCAATTAGACGCGCAGCGTTACAGGCATTTAGCCGCGCAGTGACGCGGTGGCCCAGCTCTATACGCGGTTGATCACGTGAGTCGGCGCGTCAGCGAGCGCGCAGCCGGTCGCTCTTAATCGACCAGTGCGTTGGCAACGAAGATTGATAGAGCGAGTCACACGCCAGCGGGTTTAGGAACTCGCCGCAAGCGAGGTGATCGTTGGCATCGCATCGCGGTAGTTCCAAGGCAACCACTCGCCGGGCGCCGCCTTGACCGCGGTCGCGTGTTGTTGCAGGGCGGTCAGGTAATCGGAGGCGTCCGCATCGCAGAGCTCGCATGTGTGAATCAGGCTTATGTGGACATCGCCCACCAGAGCGTTTCGAATGGTCTTATAAAAACTCGCGTTCTTGTGATGCAGGATCGCCTTCTTTAACGCCCGCTCGACCGCGTTGTGGTCCAGCGGCACGCCGGCTTCCGCGGGCGGTTCGGCCGTGAACAGCTTGACGCAGAGCTGGCAACTCAGCTTTTGCAGTTCGTAGATCGTCGCCCGCACTGGGGCCTGTCCGATAAAGCGAATCGAGACGCCGGGTTCGTTGATCTCGTAGCGCGTGCCAGTGCCGCAGGCGGGACACTCGGCGCCCGCCTGCAGCCCCGCGATTGGCATCGATACGCGTGGGCGCCGGGCAGGTTCTTCGCGCTATTCCGGCCATGGGCGCGTCGCGTTTTGCCCGCGTTGTAATTCGCGCCGTCGCTTTCACTGGTGGTCGCGGTCTCGGATGGTGCGGCGGTAAACTCGGATTGGAGTTGCTCCGTTCCCAGCACGTTCGCGCTCGACTCCGTACTATCGCCGAACAGCATCTTTCGCAGACGCACCATGGTTAGGTCTTTGTTTTGGATCATCGATGGATCGCGCGGGCAGCGATCCCAAATGCCCGTCGGCGG
>CAIXSC010000419.1 GCA_903921945.1 uncultured Planctomycetaceae bacterium | reverse complement strand
TCGCGACCGGCCGCGTGGCGCCCAGCCGACGTCCGGCCCGAATCGAGCGAGCTCGATTGGCGACGGCCCACGGTCGACGGACAAGATGTCCGTCGTACAAGGGAGGGGTGCCCCGAACTGTCCATTCGTAGGCGGCATCCTGTTTTGTACGACGGGATGAGTCAAACACCGCCGCTTGCTGTTTACACGGAGAAGCCGGCAAGCTGACGATGGATTTTTCGCATGGCATGCGCAAGAAGTTAGCCTTGTCGATCGCCTTGCTGCCCAATCCCGACCTGCTGTTCCTCGACGAACCATTTGAAGGCGTGGACGCGGTCACTGGGAGTGTGATCCGCGACCTGTTGCTGTCTTTCGTTCGACGAGGAGGAACCGTTCTACTCACTTCTCACATCCTGGAGATCGTGGAACGACTCTGTACGCATGTGGGCATCATCCATGCTGGTCGATTGATCGAGCAGACATTGCCTGACGAAGTGCGTTCGGGCAGTTCGCTGGAAAAACGATTTCTCGAAAGAGTCGGGTTTAAGGCCTTCGACGCGTCTCGAGTGGCTGGAAGGTGGGGCCCCCAATGAACATCCACCATCTACGAACGCTGATTTGGCTCCGTTGGCGGCTGAAAGCAAACATTTTCAATCGCCAGTTGCCGAGCAACAAAGCGCTGCGATTGGTTGTCACCGGGACCCTCGTGTCCTCCAGTTGGACATCGTTCCTTATTTGCCTATGTCGCTGCGGGAATCTTTCCTATTGAACTTCATCAGTTCGATATGCTCATTTTCAACATTGCTGTATGCTCCTCCGATGGCGGGATTGAGCCTTGCGATGGCGATCCGATACGGAGGGGGTTTTTGGGGCGGGATACTATTGGTCCCCTGTTTTGTGCTCATGTTGAACGCGATCGCCTTTCAGTTCCGGGCGTGGCTGGCATTCGCGCCGCGAAACCATCGACGACGGCAATGGGTGGCCACCGCTATATGCGTTGTTGTCGCCCGCCTCGCGATGCTTCAGGCGTAGTCGCTAAATGTCAGCTGGCAAAAGATCCAGCCACATTTGCCCCAAATCGACCTCTACCTCCCGCCGCTGCGGAACGTTGTCCGTCGGCGAAGAGGGCACCGGCTGTGGAGGCCAGCGAAGTTGGCTCATCGGCCCCGCATGGGGCGCAAGCGGGGTTGGCTCGTCGGCGCCGCACGAGCAAATCGTGGCTTGCGGCCCGGCCAGCGCCTTCGGCTTGGAGGTAAACGAAGAATCGGGCCCATGGAGGCCGCGAGTCACTCGGCGTGGCTTCGGTTCGCGGGCTGCGGATCCCAGAGCTCGTCCAGGCATTCAGGCGCTTTGCCCGGAACCACACGCACGACAACGGTTAGGCCATTGAGCAGGCAGCGGACACGGACCATTCTTTCCAGCGCACCACTACTTTGAGCGGCCGCGTAGGAGGCCTTGTCGCCGGAATTGTTGCCGACCATGTCAAACGCATTGCGGAGCCAGCCGTCGGCGGCGGCGGCGACGTAGCTGCTCCGATCGCCGCGGGCTGACTTGGTCGTGACCTGGAACGGCACGCGCGCCGCGACCACTCGGCCACTGGCGTCCGCCGCTCCCAGCGACGCGCGACCGTCCCGCACGCTCAGCACCAGCCGTTCGATCTGCGTCGGCAAAATCGCGAAAACTCGCATGGGCACCGACGACAAGTCGCATAAAATCGGCTTCGCTTTGCCGTGCAGGATCTCCTCGCCGCAGTCGTAAACGATGTCCGTCGGCGGTAAGTCGGCCGCTGGCCAAAGCCACTCCCGCCACTGGCTCGGATCGCGGTCCGTACGGCTCGCCTTGCCGGCATCGACAACGGCACCGGTGGCAGCCGCTTCGCGCCGCTCGCCGACCGGCGGTTCGAGCCGAATCGCTGCGAGGCTAATCGCTGCGAGCCGAATCACTGCGACGAGATGGCTGGCGGGACCCAATGCCAGTTGCCGAATGACGAATCGCGATTCCCGGCCAAGCTCGGATCGCAAACAAGGCCGAGGTTCGAAACCTGGCAAGTGCTCCAGTGCCTCGAACCAGCGTCGGCAGTCGAGCGGCGGGTTCTGATCGGCGAAGAGATAAGCGAACCGCGCCGCCAATTCGCGAGCCTCCTGTAGAGCTGCCGGCGTTTTCAGGTTTTCATCCGCCATCGCCGCTCGCTCCTTCGCTCAACGCGCCGCCCAAACCAGCGCTCATCCCGCCGCTCTGCGGTCCCCAATTCTGGATCATCGACACCGGGATTTCAAAGCGAAGAAACCCCTCGCCGCCATACGCCGCGGCCGGCAGTTCCAAACGCAGCCACTGGACGCTGCCACGATCGAGCCGTTCCGGAAGGTCGAAGACGATGAGATCCTTGGTTTCCTCGGGACGCCGCAGTTCAGCCACCGGCACATGTCCCTGGATCGCCGAGACGGCCGTGAAGCGATGGACGGGATACGACCGGTCCGCATTGTCGGTCAACACCACCGTCTTGGGCGCTCCGGACACGTTGAACTTGCCGCCGTACCAACTGCGGTAGTACCGCACCTCATCCCGAGAATTCCGCAGCGACACGTACACGCATAGGAACTCGGACTGGTCGTCCGCCATCACTCGGCGGCCGCTGTCGCGAGTGCGTACGGGTCCCCACACGACCTCGCGTACCCGGACCTTCATCGCCTCCTTTTGCAACGTGAACCGGCTGGCGTCCGACCAGTGCGGCGTCTCTTGCAACTCGTCCTCCGCTTTCAACTCGCGGATCATCTCCTCCGCTTCCTCGGCCTGCGCCGCCAGCTTCGCTTGTTTACGGCGCTGAACCACCGAAATCGCCACGGTCAGTCCGCCCACCATCAGCGACAAAAACGTGAGCAAAAACGCCAACTCCCAAACCCACCCGCGACGGGGCCGCTCGACTTCGCCAGTCGACTCGTCGCCAGCCACCCCATCCGCCGTCGAGCTCGCCGCTGCCAACGGCGCCGCCAGCGATGCCTCAACCGGCGGCGCTAAGGGTGGTGCGATCGGCGGCGCGATCGGCGGCGCGATCGGCGGCGCGATCGGCGGCGCGATCGGCGGCGCGATCGGCGGCGCGATCGGCGTGGCCACGGGCGGAGCCAATGGATAGCCGCCGGGTGAACCGGCGAGCGGCAGCGAGCCGGGCGGCGGAACCATCGGCCCCAGTGGCGGCGCGATCGCAGGCATAATCGTCTGCGCGATCGGCGGCGCAACCGGCGGCATCATGGGTGGCGCGATCGGCGGCACGTTGGGCGAATGGACGGATGGAGTCGCAGGCGGTACGATCGCGTTGCCGCTCGCGGCCAGCGGCACGTGGAACGGCGTGCGACAGACCGCGCACGGCACGGTCTGTCCGAGCAGGTGAGTCGGCACGGCCTGGATCGTTTGGCAGTGCGGACACGAACAATAGTTGGCTCGCGGCGTCATGGCTGGGCCGAGTCCGCGGCCGGCGGGCCGGCATCCGATTGAGGAGCGGCGGGGTTGGGCGAACCGGCCGCTTCCTTCTTGCGGTCCTCTTCGTCCCGCTTTTTCAGCTCCATGGCCTTTTCCGCCTTCGTCTTTTTCGCCGCATCCTCGATCTGTTTCTTCAGATCCAGAATCGTTTCCTCGCGCGGCATCGGCGGGCCGGGCGGAGGCATGGCGGCCGGATCGTCGCCAGGTTCGTTCGCCGGCCGTCCCGCGGCACCGGCCCGAGCGGTTCCGCCCGCAGCCCCGGTCCCCCCGCGACTCGGCACGCTTTCCACCAGTTCCTCCGGCCGCGAATCGGCCACCATTTCGCGCGGCACTTCGAAACCAAGATACCGATCGCCTTGTCCCATGGCGCTTAGCCGCAGGGCCAGCCGCAGATGTTCAAACTCGCCGGCCGGCGCCTCGAAAACCAGTAAATCGGTGACTCCTTGGCCGGGTGCCAGCCGCAGCGGCGTTTCGCGCCGAGCGGGATCGGAAAACTTCGCCTTCGGCACCAGTGGCAGGGGTTGCTTCGTCGAATCCACCAACACGACCGGCGGTGACCCGGCCTTGGCTGGCGTCTGGTTCCAAGACAAATAGTTGAGCGGCGCGCCGGACTGATCGGGATTCGTCACCCGCACCTCGACACACACGACTCGCGGCCCCGAAAGATTGCCTGGAGCCGGCGTCGGCGCTGCCGCTTCCACCACATCCGGGGCGGCGGCCGCCACGGCTCCCGCCGCACCGGCCGCGCCTGCGTCCGGTTTCGGCGACACGGCTTGGCTCCCTTTCAGCAACTCCGCCACAACATCCACGGCCGGCCCCGCCACCGCCGCATTCCCGCCGGCATTGGTCGCACCGGCATTGGTCGAACTCGCGGGCGTTTTGGCGGTATTCCCGCTCCCGACCGCCTTCGCTCCGGAGCTCAGCGGTGCGAACCACACCCCGGTGATCTGCACTCGCGACTGTCGGCTCGATACGCTGTTCACCGACGACAGATTCCGCCAAGGCTGAGTGGTCCGCAGGATTTGCTCGATGGCCGCGGACGAACGCGCCGCGACGTTTTCCGTCATCTTTCCCTTCGCCGCGGCGGGAACGGCGGGAACCGCGCGAACCGCCGGCGCCGACGCGGCCGGGACCGACTTCGCCACTGCCGCACCGACAGACGCAGCGGGCGGCACGAGCCCACCTGGTGCTGTGGGGGGCGCCGACGCCGTGGAGGTCGCCGGCACGGGCGAGGATACCGCTCCGCCCGTGGATCCAGAAGCCACGGGATTCGTCGCGGCGGCGTCCACCGCGTTCGCGGCGACCTGTGCCCCGCTACCGGCTTCCGAGTTCGGGTTCCGTCCCGCCGACATCACGACGCCAATCACGCCCAACAACAGAATCAAGCCGCCGGTGCCGCCGATCAACAAATAAAGTTTCTTCCGCGCCTCGCGCCGCCGCTGCTCCGCCTTCGCTTGCCGGTCGCTTCCCAACGCCGCCGATTGCGGCCCGACTGGAACTGGCCCGACTGGAACTGGCCCGACTGGAACTGGCCCGACTGGAACTGGCCCGACTGGAACTGGCCCGACTGGAACTGGTCCCACCGGAACAGATCCACGACTGACTGGAACCGGCACAGGTCCGCGCCCGACCGGCACTGGTTGCGGCCCGATGGGCATTGCGACGGGGCGGGGGCTAGGTGCCAAACCATGGCCGGGAACAGACGCTGGGCCGGAATTCTGTCCGGGACCGGGGGCTGGCACGGGGATCGCTCGCGGGATGACGGGCCCGGACGCTGCCGGCGCGACGGGAACTGGCCCTGCCGCTCGCGGGCCGACGGGGACCGGTCCGGCCGGCCGCGGTCCACCGGGGCCAGGCGCCATTCCCGGTTCGGGCGGCAACGCCTCCGCGCGGGGCCAAAGTTCGGGGAGCTGCCCGGCCTCGATCCAGCTATTCACATCCTGGCGGCGGACGAGGCTGGTCAGTTTCAAATCGCCGCGTGCGGCCATGCGCCGCAATTGGTCCATGGAAATCGGCCCGACTTGCCGTTCCCCTACCCGGCAATACCACGCAAGGTCCATTCGCCCAACCCTCCACCAACGTGCCTCGCCAAGTTCCCCGGCTAGCTCGCACGAAACAATGCACCACGTCCAACGCCAGCGAGAACTCGATCTATCGTAACCCGAAGCGTCGACGAGCGACACCGCGCGGTCGGCGAATGCGTGCGTGGACCGCTCGCGATTCCCCGGACTTCCAGACGCTCCACAAATCGATGACGCCAAACTGTTAGCATCTTACGCGGTGGCCGCCAGCGACTGGCGGCCCATGAAAACTTGGCTAAGACGGAGCGTGATCGGACCGATGATCGGCGTCAAAATCTGCGGATTCACGAATGTCCCGGACGCGGTGGCGGCGGCTGACGCCGGCGCCGACGCGATTGGACTGAACTTCTTCGCCGGCAGCAAACGCCGAGTGGACCTCGCGACCGCCCAGGCCATCGCGGCGGCGGTCGCCCGTCGAGTGACACTCGTGGGTGTCTTTGTCAATCATTCCGCCTCCGAGATTTTGGCCCTCGCCTCCCGCGTGCCGCTGGACGTTGTCCAGCTTCACGGCGACGAACCACCGTCGATCGGCGCCGCCCTGTCAGCCGCTGCCGATCCCCGCAACCGCGAAATCGTTGGCGGTGGAGTTCTTGGCGCCGGGGCCAGGGCACCGGCCGTTTGGCGAGCCGTTCGCTGTCGGGACTTGGCGGCAACGGCCACGGCAGTGGCATGGGTGCAAGCGTATCAGGCGGTTGCCGGCCGGCCGCTCGACGCCCTACTCGTCGACGCCTACGACCCGGGCGAGTACGGTGGCACGGGCAAGCGAGCCGACTTGACGGTTTTCGCGACACTCTGTGAACAACTGCCGCGGCTACCGATCTGGCTGGCCGGCGGTCTGACTCCGGAAAACGTCGCCGCCGCGGTTGCTTCGGCGCACCCCGCCGGCGTCGATACGGCCAGCGGAGTCGAGATCGCGCCGGGCGTGAAAGACGCCGATCGAATGCGGCGGTTCGTCGCCGCCGCCCGGTCCGCATGAGCGAACCGGACCGGCAGCGTGTCGCCATGCGGCCCGCATCACACCGGCTTCTCAGGCGCTTACGACCGGAACAGAGCCTGTGTCGACGAAACCGTGCGGCGCCAGCGATTGAGCTGGAATCGTTGCGTGCCTGCGAGGTTGACGTTGGTGTAGGTCTGACCAGATGGCAAGACGAACGCCAAGCTTGAGTAGGTCAGCCCGGTCGCCCGGAACACCAGGTAATCCGAATAGAGCGCGAAGTCGGTGATCACGTCGTAGTCCGTGTCGGCGGTGTACGTGTGGTACTCATCGCGACCGTCTCCGCCCGTGATTGTATCCAGCCCCGAGCCACCGTACAGGTAATCCGTGTCGAGCCCGCCGTTAATCTGATCGATCCCCGCCCCACCGTAGATCGTATCGATCCCGACGTTGCCGAACAGCGTGTCGTTATCGTCGCCGCCATCGATCGTATCCCGCTGGTTGGAGCCTTGAATAGTATCGTTGCCAGCCAACCCTCTGAGCGTGCCAATGGCGGAGAAGAGGAGACCGCGGAAGTCCCAGTCATCAGCGCCGCTGGTGCCCAGCAGGTTTTGACCGTTGTTGGACCAGTTCTCGATCTCGCTGGTCACCGCGTTGAAGCTGCCGATGCTCGTGGCGCCGGTCCCGATGTTCACAATCACATCCGTGTGGCTGCCGCCGCGAATGAAATCGCCGACTGCCTCGTCGCCACTGATTTGGATCGTGTCGTAACCCGACTCGCCAAAGACACTGTCGGCGCCGGCATTGCCTCGGAGGACGTCATCGTACATACCGCCATACAGGGTGTCGTTGTCCAGACCTCCGTCAAGGCTGTCGAATCCATCCTCGCCGTACAGGACGTCCGCGCCGCTGGCTCCAAGCAACCGATCGTTTTCCGGACCGCCATACAACGTATCGTTGTTGCTGCCGCCCACGAGCAGATCGCCACCCCACCCGCCGTAGATGATGTCGGCGTCCGCGCCACCAAAGATGCAGTCATTGCCAAGGTCGCCGTAGATCGTGTCATTGCCGCGTTGGCCAAAGATCAAATCCGTGGCCTGAGTGCCGGACAACGACGTGTCGCCGGCCGCCGGATCGTCGCTGCCGGTGATGATCTGCGTCGTATTCAGGATCGGCGTGAAGCAGGGTGTGATTTCCGTAATCAATCCGTCGTCATAGACGGTGATATAGGCGACCTCGAAGTTTTGAGTGGTGACGAAGAGGTCGATTCCGGGAGCGGGCACATCAATGGTCAAGCTAAACCTACCAACCGGACCGGTCAGGTACTGATAAGTGGCCGGGGCGCGGAGATAGGCATTCAGTTCGGTGATGTCGGAATTGGTCATGTAGTCGAACTGCTGCGGCGTCATGACGATGTAGACCGTGTCGGTGCCACCGGCGCCGTCGTATGTCGTCATGTCGCTGTTATCGAACGCCGTGGTCATGTTGTCATTGCCATCGCCACCCGAAATCGTGCGGCCGGGCGAGCCGTTACTTCTGACATTGATCACCTTGGTGAAACCGAACTGCAGCGTGTTGCTGCCGGTGTTTCCGAGCAAATCCCCATCGCTTCCATTGTACAGGTCGATGCTGTTCGAGAAGCTGTCGAACGTCAAGTTGAAGGCGTTAAGCGTTACAGACGCGTTCGAGGCGATATTCAACATCGTGTCGAAATCGGTGCCGTCTCCCGCGGCGCCCGTTCCGCCAAAGATCGTGTCGAACTCGGCTTCGGTGCCTTCCACCTGGATGAGATCGTTGCCGGCATTGCCATGCACGCTATCGATGCCCGCCTTGGCATTGATGATATCGTCGCCGGCATTACCGAAAATGGTGTTGACCGCGATATCGCCAATGAGCGTGTCGGCGCCGGCTCCTCCATAGACGTCTTCAATCGAGCTGTCATTGGTGGCTTGCGTGGCGATACCGCCGACCGCGTCGCCGAAGATGCCGGTGGCCTTCCCCGTTAATAGATTGACATCCACGACCGAGGACCGTCCCGAGTAATCCAACAAGTCCTGTCCGGCCCCGGCGTCGATGGTGCCGGTGATCGATCCGTTCGTGGCCATCGTGAACGAGTCGTTCGAAGCGTTCGACCGCAAGTTCTCCATCGTGTCGAACTGAATCGACGGCGTCGACGTGTTGTTGCTGGCCGGCGTGCTACCCGGCGTGACATGGTTCAACGTGCCTCCGCCAGCGCTCGAAACGACGAAGGCGTTCACCCCGGCCTGGCCGGTCAAGGTGTCGTTGTCGGCGTCGCCGTTGATTGTCACCAAGTTCGCCGCGGAGATCGCGTCGGGCAGGTTCGTCATCACGATGTGGTCATTGCCAGAGCCGCCACTGACGGTCATCTTCGCAAAGTTACCGGTGGCCGCCGTATCGAGCGTTACGGTATCGTTGGCCGTGCTCGTGCTAACCGTGACAGTACCGCCAGCCGCGTTAAACGTACCGGTGAGCAGCACAGTGTCGGCGTCGTCGCCAGTCGTGACTTGCAACGTGCCACTTCCGACGTTGATGGTGCCCGCCACTGACACCGACGTCGATACCGGGTCATCGGCATCGCCGAAGTCGCCCACGATACTGGCCGTCCCCACCGCCGAGATCGTGGCCGATGACGGCATGGTGAAGTTATCACCCGCATTCAGCGCCACCGTGCCACCTGCGGTGATGTCGACCGCGGTGCCGACTCCAGCCGAAGCCGTGGAGTTGATGAATAGGTCGTCGCCGGACGCGTTGCGGTCCGTAGCGGTAAGGGTGATGCTGCCACCCGCTCGAACATCGTCGGCGACCGTCAACGCCCGCGAATTCACAACCGAAACGTTCGACCCGGCGACGCCAACCGCGTTGGTGATGCCCGCTAAGCCGTCCACGGTACCGATGTCCAGGGCATTGGACACGGTGTTGGAAATCGCGATCGAACCGCTCGTCGAGTTCGACGCGGCGATCAAGCTAACCGCTGTCTCCAGCGTTGTGCTGGATGCGATACCTGTGGCCGCTCGCAAAACCACGTTGTTGGCTGTGATGTCGGTATTCGTCGCACCCGCATCCTGGATCGCACCGTGAGTAGACGTCACCGTCACCGCCGGATTCGCCGAGGAAGTGCTCGTCAACCCCGTGAGCGTGATGTCCTGCCGCGCCGTCAGCGTGATCGTGCCGCTGCCCGCGTTGATTGTCGTGCCCGCGTCCATCGTGATCGCGCCCGTGCTATCACTGCCACTGGCGTTCGCCGTGACGGTCACATTGCCCGTGGAAGTCGATACATCGCCAAACTCTCCGAACGTCACATTGTCGCCGGCTTCCAACAGCACCGCGCCCTGCTTGCCCGTGACCACTTGCTGGATCGACAAATCGCTGCCATTACCGGTTGCGGACAAAGTAATTGTGCCGCTTGACGTTCCTGTCCCGAGGATCGTCACACCCAATCCCGGCGTCGAGGCTTGAACCGTGATGTCGCCCGCCGCCGTGATGTTGATCAAACCCGAACTCGTGCTGGTGTTCGTTTGCGATACCTGACGGATGATCAGTCCATCGGTCTCGGAAATCCGAATATTCCCGGATACGCCGCTGTTAGTCGCCGCCAAGTCCGCGACGGTCGTGCTGAGCGCGTCCGAAGAACCAATCCCGGTCGCGGCGCTGAGCGTTGTTAGGGCGTTGACGCTATTGGCGGCGATATCGACCGCCGTGTCCCCAGCATCCACAATCGCTCCATTGACGCTCGTGACGCTGACTGCCGACGTCGTGTTGTTAGTCGTTGACAGTCCTGTCAGCGTGATGTTTTCTGGCGCCGTCATCGTGATCGTGCCGCTGCCAGCGTTGATACGAGTGTCCACGGCCAGCGTGATCACACCGGTTGAATCGCTAGTGCCAAAATCGCCCGTCACCGATACGTTGCCGCTGACCGAGGTCACATCGCCGGCGTCGGTAAACGTAACGTTGTCGCCGGCTCGCAAGACGATCGCGCCCGTTCGGCTCGTGACCACATTTGCCAGAGAAAGGCTGTTCCCGTTACCAGTCGCCGACAGCGTGATCGTGCCGGAAGAGTCGTTCGCCCCGGCAATGGTGACGCCCGATCCGCCGGTTCCCGACGCTTCGATCGTCACCGAGCCAGCCGCTGTGATGTCGATCGAGCCCGTGCTCGTACCCAAATTGGTCTGCGATGCTCGGCGAATCACCAACGCGTTGGACTCGGAGATCGCGATGTTCCCGGATGTGCCCGTGTTGATCGCATCGAGGTTCGCCACATTCGTAATAAGCGCGTCCGAAGAACCAATACCCATCGCGGCGCTGAGCGTTGTCCGGGCGTTGGCGCTATTGGCGGCGATGTCGACCGCCGTGTCCCCAGCGTCCACGATCGCGCCGTTGACGCTCGTGACGCTGACTGCCGACGTCGTGTTGTTAGTCGTTGACAGCCCCGTCAGCGTGATGTTGCCTGGAGCCGTCATCGCGATCATTCCGCTGCCAGCGTTAATCGTCGAGGCGGCGTCCATGGTGATCGTGCCGAGGCCGTTATTGCCCGTCGCATTCGCCGTGACCGTCACATTGCCACTTACCGCGGCAACACTTCCCGTCGCATTCAGCGCGACATCATCGCCGGCTTGAAGCGTGACGTTCCCCGCCTTGCTGGAGACCGAGTGCTGGACCGACAGGCTGTTTCCATTGCCGGTCGCCGCCAGCGTGATGGTGCCCGAGGCCGAGTCCGTGCCGGCGATCGTCACTCCAGAACCGCCCGTGCTCGCCGCCTCGACGGTTACGTTGCCCGCCGCCGAGATACTGATGGAACGAATGCT
>CAIXSC010000418.1 GCA_903921945.1 uncultured Planctomycetaceae bacterium | reverse complement strand
GGCCCGGCCGTCGCCTGCGGCTCGGCGGTAAACGAGGTGGATTGGGTAAGTATGGTTGTTGGAAGAGTGATCAGTGCCTGGCACTGATTGGTTCTCTGGCGGAGGCAGTGCAATTTTGAGCCGGTTCGAACGAGTAGCGTGCCGTTAATAGCCGCCACTCCCATAACCTCGGGACGGGCGTGCATCGCGGCAGCCGCCTTGCGGCGCGGGTCAGTCTCGCGATCAACAATCGTCTGATCCGGTTGGATACTGTCGGGATCCCACAGGCGGTTTTCGGCAAGCACGCGAAACTCGTTGCCGGTAGCCAAGACAGTCGTGAGTCCATCTTTGCCGAACACGTAGAGACGATCGCCCGCCCCTAGCGGAGTCGCCCAGGGTGCTTGGGCCACCCGCCCCGTGTAAACCGGCTCGCCTGTGTCCTCCCGAAAGCATCCAACCGCTCCCTGCCGGTTGATCCAATACGCGAAGCCACCGTGGGAAACCGGCGACGCCATGCCGGGGGAAAAGTCCTCCGTCCGCCAAGCCACCCGTGTTGACCAAGCCGAGCTTTCGTTGCCAACCTGCAATGCGAAATTGGACTTTTTCACCGAATCGGCGTCCGCGAACTCGCGGCTGGTCTGGGAGCCGATCAGAATCAAGCCGCTGTCCGTAATCGTCGGCGAGCAGATTCGGTTGCCTCCAACTCCCTCATGGGACCAGCGCCGGGCGCCGGTCGCTGGGTCATACCCATCGACGCTGCCCGCCGAACTGCAAACCACGGTCGGCGCGCCGGCGACAGTCAGGAGCCGTGGCGAGGACCAGCTTCCCCGGCTGCTACGCTCGGTTTTCCATTGCACCTGCCCATCCCTTTTGGACAACGCGAGGATGTAGGAAGGCCCTTTCGGATGGTCCACCAATACGATCACCGAATCGCTTGTCTGCACCGGCGAAGCCGCCAGGCCATAGTCGTTCGTAAAGCGTCCATAGGTTTTCGACAGCGATGTCTGCCAGATCTTTTCTCCCGCGTGCGACAGCGCGACGAGGTCGCCGGATTCGAAAAAGCAGAAAACGCCCTGCTCGTCCACAACCGGCGTCGGCGCCGCGCGGCTTACAAAGGTGCCGTTCACCACCGGATCGCTTGTCGGGAACTTCGCGCTCCAGACCTGTTTTCCATCGGTGATCTTGTAAGCGGTGACAATCAAATCGTCCTTCTTCGGACCGTCCACCGATGTGACGTACGCCTGTGTTTTGAAGATCACCGGCGACGACTGGCCAAACCCGGGAATCACCGATGCCCATGGTTGATTGTCCACTGGAGACCATTTCAATGGTAAGGACGCGCCATCCAACTTCGAGGCGGCGCCGCCCAAGAACCCAGGCCATTGGTCTACCGCTGGCTGAGCCGCGACGGCGAGTATCAGGACTAACGACTTCAACATGGGAGGAGCCCGAAAGGCCAAATTGGGAGTAAAGCGACACGCGACCGGGAAGCGACTCAATTGAGGGTGGTCGTCGAACCATCCTGCGAACCCATGATCGCGAATACGGCTTGCATGCTCGTGGTGTCGGAAAGGAACCGGACCGATCCGTCCGCCATGGCGATTTGCGCTCCTCCAGGATGGAAGGCGAAGAGGTTCGTGCCCGCGAAGTTCGTGCAATTGATCAGGCAGTTTCCACCGTAGAAGGTCGCACCAGAGGCATCCGAGCGAATCGTCAGGATGCGGCACCATCCGCCCAGGTGGCCGAAGATGGGCGAATTGTCGCCGACCGGCTGCTTGCGGTTATAGCGGCGCGGAAAGCCAGCCACTTCACCGAATAACAACGTGTTCGATGTTCCGTCCAAAATGTCCCGCAAACCCGCCATTCCGTTTTGTGGCAAGACCGCTTGCACCCGGGGACTCGACGCATCCATCGGCGGCGTGTGCGCGCTGATCGGCGGATGGTAACTGATCGCCGTGGCTTGGTAGCGATTCGAGCCGATCGCCGCGGCATCCGCCGAGAAAGTCGCGGTCGGCGGGGGAAAGTCGGCCACCTGGGGATTCGGCGTCGACGGGCAATGAAAGAAGGGAAGCGCCGTCCGCACCAAGTTGCGATTGTTTCCCTCGCCAAATCCCAAATTGTGGTTCCACGCGTCGAACAGAGTGGACTGCTCGACAAACGGCAGGATCGCGAGATTCCACGGACCTTGGACGTACCGCAAACCATCTTGAGGACGCACAACCAACGGATTGTTTGCCGGAAAGTTTTGGTGGACGTCATGATAGTTATGCATCGCCAGCGCTAACTGTTTCAGATTGTTGCCGCACTGCATTCGTCGCGCCGCTTCCCGGGCCGCTTGCACCGCGGGCAGCAACAAGGCGACAAGCACACCGATGATCGCGATGACAACCAGTAACTCGACGAGCGTAAACCCGGTTCGAAAAACACGATCCGCAGGTCGATCGCTGAAACGGGGCATCATAAACTCCTTGGATGAATGGCAAGTTGAAATCAAGGGCGGAAATGAGACGGCCGCGTCGTCAAGACGGCGGGAAACAGTCGGCCCGGCTTGAGGACGGCCGTATCGCTAAGGACGCTTCGGACGTCGAATCCGATTTTCCGGGATAGTCAACTCGAAGGGCGGCAACTCGGCGCCGGACAGGGGCACGGAAGCCGTTAGCGGAGTCGCCGCGGGATCCGCGTAGG
>CAIXSC010000417.1 GCA_903921945.1 uncultured Planctomycetaceae bacterium | reverse complement strand
TGGAGGGCTGGAAGCTGACGAAATTCGGCGGCGACGGCGAAGTTGAAGTGGTCGAAGGCGAACTGATTCTCAACCAAGGCGGACCGCTGACTGGCGTTACCTGGACCAAGGCGTTCCCCAAAGTCGACTTCGAGATCAGCTTGGAGGCCCAGCGAGTGGAGGGCACGGACTTCTTCGTGGGTCTGACGTTTCCGGTTCGCGATTCGCACGCCAGCTTGATCGTGGGCGGATGGGCCGGCAGCGTCGTGGGAATCTCCAGTTTGGATGGCCGTGACGCCTCGGAAAACGAGACGACGCAGGTCATGAAGTTCGACAACGGGAAGTGGTACAAGTTCCGGGTGCGGGTGACCGCCGACCGCATCAAGGCCTGGATCGACGACGCCGCGGTCGTCGATGTTTCGATCAAGGACCGCAAAGTCACCACCCGCAACGAAGTCACTCTTTCGCAACCGGTGGGACTCGCCACCTACGACACCAAAGCCGCGATTCGCAAACTGCGTTACCGCGTCATCAAGCCGTAAATTATGTATGAGCGACCGAAGAAGAGCGGTTGTGTCGCTCTTTCAGAGCTGGCGGGTTTTGGGATTTTCTATGGGGGGGACGGCGAGTTGTCGCAATCGTTGCTGGCAACTTAGGGCCGAAGTCACCCGACCCGAAATGGCAGCGGCTCGTTGGCGAGGCCGGCGAGCAGATTGGCTACCGACATTTCGGCCATTTTGCGGCGGGTTTGCTCGGTCGCGCTGCCGAGGTGGGGCGCGATCGTTAAGTTGTCGCAGGCCAACAGCGCGTGGCCGCGCGGCAGCGGTTCCGGATCGGTCACGTCGAGCGCCGCGGCGTAGATCCATCGCTCTTGCAACGCGACCGTCAGCGCTGCCGTGTCCACGACCGGTCCCCGCGCGATGTTGACAAGGATCGCGGTCGGTTTCATCCGTCGCAGTTGTTTGGCTCCAATCAGGCCGCGGGTTTCATCCGTCAGGGGAACGCTGAGCACCACGAAATCGCTCTCCGCGAGGAGGGCGTCGAGCGGCAGGTAGCGGGCCTCGAAACGTTGCTCGGCCGCCTCATCGCGACGGCGATTGTGGTAAGCGACCCGCATGTCGAATCCGCGGGCTCGCTGAGCGATCTGTCGTCCAATCCGCCCCATGCCGACGATGCCGATCGATTGGCTGTGTGCCTCGACGCCCAGCATGTAACCGGGGTCGTAGCGAGTGAATTCGGGGCTGCGGGCGTATCTGTCACCCACAATCAAGCGTCTGGCGGCGGCGAGCAGCAGGGTGAAAGCCATATCGGCGGTGGCGCCGTCCAGGATACCGGGTGTATTCCCGACGGGGATCCCACGGGCCGCCGCGTCCGCCAGCCGAATATGGTCGACACCTACCCCGTAATTGCTGATCACCCGCACGCCCGGAAGTCGATCGAGCATCGCGCCATCGACTTGCGGATGACCATAGGTATAAACCCCGTCAATCCGCTCCGCAGTCCCCGACTCGGCGACGCTCCATGGCAACCATTCGACCTGGCCCGCCAAGAGCTGCTCAACAATCGGGGCCAACGGCCCATCCGCGACCACCTTCGGCAAAGACATTCACCACTCCTGAGATTGAAAATAATTGGGTGCTTAAGCAACGTTGGCTGAGCTAAAAGGTGCTCGGAAAATGCGGGACAGGTGTTTAGCCTTTCTATTATGGCCATCCATATATGACTCAGAACAGGCTAACGAACGGGATCGATGGAGAAAGAGGGCGTAACCACGGATGACTCGAATAGGCACGGATGAAAGAAATGCTCGTAGCATTAAAGGGACTTCGCTCTTGCCTATCACTGATCTCGCATTCCCGATCAGGGAAGCGTGATCCTTCCACGCCGAATCAATCCGTGCCATTCGCGTTATCCGTGGTTCGTTCTTCCTCTTGGGAGAGAGTCTTGTCAGAGGTGCATGTCGTTAGTGGAAAACTTGAAAATCAGGCCAGAATCTCCTGAAGCACCCGGCCGTGGATGTCGGTCAAGCGGAAATCGCGGCCAGCGTAACGGTAGGTCAGCCGCTCGTGATCCAGTCCGAGACAGTGCAAGAGGGTCGCTTGCAGGTCGTGGACATGGACGGGGTTCTCCACAATGTTGAAGCCCAACTCGTCCGTGGCGCCGATCGATAGTCCGGGCTTGATGCCGCCGCCGGCGAGCCAAGTGGTGAACGCCTGCGGATGATGGTCGCGACCGAGGCTGCGGCCGAGCGCCGGGTTGGTTTCGACCATCGGCGTGCGGCCGAATTCCCCGCCCCAAACGACCAACGTATCGTTGAGCATTCCGCGTTGTTTCAAGTCCTGAACCAGCGCCGCGGCCGCTTGATCGGTCGCGCCGCAATTGTTCCGCAAGTTGCCCTCGACGTTCGAGTGGGCGTCCCAGCCCTCATGATAAATATTGATGAACCGCACACCCCGCTCGACCATTCGCCGGGCGAGCAAGCAGGCGCGGGCGAACGACGGCTTGGCCGGATCGCAGCCGTACAGTTTCAATGTCGCTTCGTTCTCGCTCCGCAAGTCCATTAAATCGGGCGCCGAACTCTGCAGCCGAAACGCCATTTCATACGACTCGATCCGCGTGGCGATTTCGGGATCGCCAGCGGCTTCCAATCGTTGGCGGTTCAACGCTCCGATCAAATCGAGCGACTCGCGTTGCAACTTGGAATCAATTCCCGCCGGATTGCCCACATTCAGTATCGGATCGCCTTGGTTTCGCAACCGCACACCGGTGTAAGAGCCGGGCAAAAAACCGCTCGACCAATTCGCCGCGCCGCCGCTGATTCCGGCGCCGGTGGACATGACCACAAACGCCGGCAGGTCGCTCGTTTCAGCCCCCAAGCCATAAGTGACCCACGAGCCGATGCTCGGGCGTCCTGGCTGCGGGAAACCGGTGTTGAAAAAAATCTGGGCCGGCGCGTGGTTGAATTGCGAAGTATGGGTTGAGCGGATCAAACAGATGTCGTCCACAACTTTGGCCAAATGTGGCAGAACCTCGGCGATCTGCGCGCCGCATTGGCCATGTTTGGCGAATTTGAATCGCGGGCCCAGCACAGCGGCGTCGGAGCGGATGAAGGCGTATCGCTGACCGCCGATCACCTCGGGCGGAATCGGCTTGCCTTCAAATTCCACCAGCTTCGGCTTGTAGTCGAACAGATCCAGTTGGCTCGGCGCGCCCGCCATGAACAGATGAATGACATGTTTGGCGCGGGGCGCGAAATGGGGCGGCCGGGCAGTCGACATGGCCGCTCGAGCTTCTTGTGCTGTGGACAACGCCGCAGCGCCGGCCGTCGCCGCCGCCATCCGCCCGGCCGCCATCCGTCCGGCCGCTCCAGCGCCGCTCATGCCCGCGAACCGGCCAAGCGGCGACAACAGCGAAGCCAATGCGATTTTTCCAAGTCCGTAGCCGCAATCACGGAAAAAATGGCGCCGGGCGACTAACGCCTGCGAGGAGAGGGTCGCGGTGGGCTCGCCACCGCACGCTGTCAGCAAGGCCGCCTTCGACATGCCGCGCCGGGATCCGTCCGCTGAACGGTTCGACACCGAAGCGAGTCCGACCGAGGAATTATTAGCGTCGCTCATGGGTCACTCCTTCGTGATCATTTCGTCCAGATTCAGAATGGCTCGCGCCGTTGCCGTCCAGGCAGCTCGCCGTGCCGTGCCGTTCAACCCGTCCGGTTTCGCGGTCTCCACGACTGTGGGATTCGCTGGCGTCGCGGGACGGTTGGCGGACGGCGCCGCCCTTTCCGGACCGGCGAGCAATTTCGCATCCAACTCGCCGGCGGCAAACCGACTGGCCTGAGCGGCGTAGAAACGCGATATCAGGGGCAGCTCGGATGGCGATGGCGGCCGCGACAGGCAGCGGGCGAACAGCCACGCGGCGCGTGCCTCGTCCGTCGCCGCGTCCATCTCCGCGGCTTGGCTGCCGAGCGATTGCGCGGCCTCCAAAAAGACGGTGTCGTTCAGCAGCGTGAGTGCCTGCAGCGGCGTATTCGATTGTTCCCGCCGCGCCACGCACGCTTCGCCGCTGGGGCCATCGAATGTCGTAAACATCGCGTACGGTGCGGTGCGTTTGGCGAACGTGTAAAGGCCGCGGCGATAACGGTCGCCGCCGGTGCTTGTGTTCCAATTCAACCGGCCATACGCGCCTTCCGTCGTCACGTTTTCGGGCTGCGGCGGAAAGACGCTCGGCCCGCCCAGTTGCCGCGACCACAGGCCGCTGGCCTGCAACACCGCGTCGCGGACAAGTTCGGCTTCCAGCCTGGCCCGCGGCCCGCGGCCCAGCAGTTCATTGCGCGGATCGCGTGCCAATCGCTCCGAGTCCGCTCGCGACGATTGGCGATAGGTCGCGCTGGTCACCATGGCTCGGTGCATCCGTTTCATTGACCATTCCTGACGCACGAACTCGATCGCGAGCCAATCGAGCAGTTCTGGATGGCTCGGGGCTTCCCCTTGGTAACCGAAATCCTCGGTCGTGCGGACAATGCCGCGACCAAACACGGCCGCCCATTGGCGGTTCATCGCGACTCGGCCCGTCAACGGATTGGCGGGCGACACAAGCCAGCGGGCGAACGTCAGTCGATCGCGCGGCGCATCGGCGGGAAGCGGTGGCAAAACGGCGGGCACGCCCGCTTCGACCCGTTCCCGCGGTTGCAGGAACTCGCCGCGATGATAGCGATGGGTCGCGCGAGGATGGTTCGACGGCCGTTCGACGAAGACGAGCGACGTTGGCGACGTCGGCAGTTGATTGCGCAATTCCTGGATCGCTTGCCGCTCGCGCGCTAGCTCCGGCGCGACCGACAAAAAGTACCGCAGCAGCCGAGAGCGTTGATCGGCGGTTTCGGTGGCGATCGGCGCCGCTAGCAACGCCTCGATGTCCGGCGGCGTCGAACTCGCCGCGGCCTGCGGAGCGGTGGTGAACGCCAAGCGGAACCGGCCCAGGTTGGCCGCGTAATAACGTTCGCACAACAGCCGTACCACGAGCCGTCCCGCCGCTGGAGTCGGCGTCTT
>CAIXSC010000416.1 GCA_903921945.1 uncultured Planctomycetaceae bacterium | reverse complement strand
GGCAGGATCGCGACGGACAAGATGTCCGTCGTACAAACGGGACGGCCGATCGCTGGCCGGCCGGCTGGCAGCAGAACGATCAGTGCCTGGCACGGATTGGCCTACAAAAGAGGGATCAGTGCCTGGCACCGATTGGCCTGCCTGGCACCGATTCGTTGGCCGGCCCGGCCGTCGCCTACGGCTCGGCGGTAAACGAGGTGGATCGGGCAAGCAGGGTTGTTGGTCGAGGGATCAGTGCCTGGCACTAATTGGCTTGCTCGGCGCCCATTCGTTGGCTGGCCCGGCCGTCGCCTACGGCTCGGCGGTAAACGAGGTGGATTGGGCAAGCAGGGTTGTTGGTACAGGGATCAGTGCCTGGCACTAATTGGCCTGCTCGGCACCCATCGATCAGCGATCAGTGCCTGGCACTGATTGGTTCTCATTCGACGGGATCGCGACGGACAAGATGTCCGTCGTCCGAGACAGCAGGCGACGATCGCAGCGCCCGAGCGGCGTGAAAGTCTCCTAGTACGACGGACATCTTGTCCGTCGAGTCGTGAGATTACTCGTCTACTCGTCCTTTCTCTCGTCTTCTCGTCTCCCCTATCCTCGTTAATCCTCCGGTTTTGATCTTTCAGGCTTCGGGTTCGTCACCCTATACTCCTCCGCCCGCGTGCCGCTTGGCGTGACGCGGTGACGCTCAGCTCACGCGACAAGGAGGTCGTGCTATGCGTAGAGTCGCCTGTCTGGCCACGACGACTACGAATTCGCACTGCGACGGTTACTCGCCGCGACGTAAACGGTCGCTTGCCGCGACGCTGTCGCGATGGTTCGCCGGCTGCGCTGTGATCGCCAGTCTGCCTGTCGTCATCGCCTCGGCCGAGGAATCGCCGAAGCCCGCGTCAACGTCCGCGCCTTTGCGTACCCCCATACAGTCCGTTGACGCTGACCCGCTGCCGCTCTTCACGGCGCCGTCCATCGAGGATATCGCCCGTATCCGACAGTCACTCGGCGCGGCATTCGTGGTAACTCCCGCGACTTTGCCGAGTACTTTGCCTCGAAAAGATATCCCCGGCCAGGATGTCGCCGGCCAGAATATCGGCGGTCAGGGTGTCGCCGGCGCGGACGTCGCTGGTCAAGCCACCGTCCCGGAGAGTGCGGACCGAACCGATGGCGATCACGCGTTCGTCGCCGCCCTGCGACGCATCTCGCAACCCGCCAATCCACGGACTGCCCAACCGGATCATCTACTTGCCAGCGACACCGCCAGCGATTCGAACGCTGCGACACCTGTCGACGCGGTCGGGTTGGCCATCGCCACCCTGAGGAATTCGGCTCGCGAATTGGATCTGCAAGCGTACGAGCTCGATGATCAGCGAAACCGCGCCAGTTCCAAGCGGTTGCGTCGATTGGCACAGTCGCTCCGTCGTGAAGCTGATCGGCTCGACGACGGCCGGTTCGCAACGGACCGGCTCGACGACGATCAGTCCGCGACGAAACGGCTGGAAAATGACCGCAGCCCTGTCACCACACCGATGGACGCCACGCGATGAATGGCGATTTCCCAGCACGGTTCAGCGTTGTCACCTGGCGATGGCTGGTTTACGCGACGCTCGGGTTCGGCCTCTTGCTGTCACGGGTCGCGCTGCCGCTCGCTTGGGCGGAGCCAACCGGTGGGATGGCCGATGCGCTAGCCGATGCCGAGCTGGCGGATATCTTCTTTCTTGATCCCGAACATGGCTGGGCGGTTGGCGATCGGGGAGCGATCTGGTCGACGAGCGACGGTGGAAGAAAGTGGCGGCAACGCGAATCGCCGACGGGTTGCCGCTGGGAATCGGTGTGGTTCGCCGACTCGCAGCATGGCTGGATTGTCGGCGGGTGGTACCAGCCGGCGACGGGACAGAGCCGAGGAGCCGTGCTGCGGACTCGCGATGGCGGACAGAACTGGATGCCGGTGCCTGCGAGCACGCTGCCGCGACTGTTGAAGGTTCGCTTTGAAGATTCGCAACGCGGCTGGGCGGTGGGCGAGCCATCGCCGCTGTATCCGACGGGCGTGTTCCGCTCCGAGGACGGCGGCCGCTCCTGGGCACCACTCCCCGGTCCCACGTCTGGCAGTTGGTTGACAGGCGACTGGCCCGCGAAAACGGGGCTCAAGCGACTTGGCGTTGTCGCTGGCCTTCAGGGCCGCATCGCGCACCTGACCGCCGACGGACTCGCCCCGCAGATCATTCCCGCCGCTCGCGGCCGAGCGATCCGCGCGATCACGCTCGCACCGTTCAACACGTCAGCCAGGTCGAGCGTCAACCTTCGCGCGGGCGAGCGTTCGGCCGCAACCTTCACTGACGATAACGGGCCAAGTTGGCTTGTGGGTGACGAGGGGTTGGTGCTGTGCAGCGATGATGGTGGACGCAGTTGGCACGAACCGCCGACGCAACCGCCGCCTGTGTGCGCGCAGTTCACCTGGAACAGCCTCGCCGTGCAAGACGGCCGGGTGTGGATCGCGGGCGACCCAGGCAACGTTGTGCTTCACAGCGCCGATCACGGCGTGTCGTGGCAGTTGCTGCCCACGAGCGAAACCGCGCCGCTTCGCGGCATCCATTTCTTCGACCGGCAACGTGGCTGGGCCGTCGGCGCTCTGGGCCAAATCCTCGCCACTCGCGACGGCGGTCAAAGCTGGAAACGCATCCAGGGCCGTGGTCGAGTCGCCATGTTGGGGCTGTTCAGCGATGAATCGCGTCTGCCTTTGGAACTGTTCGCCCAGACCGCTGGCAACGACGGCTACCTGTCGATTGCCGAATTGATTTTCGCTCGCCAATGGCCACCATCGACGGGACCGTCAAACGACTCGGGATCGCCAATCGCCTCGGCGCCCTCAAGCGACTCGGCGCCATCGAGCGCCGCGGCGCTATCGAGCAACTTCGGAGCGTCAAACCACTCGAAACCTTCAATCGCCTCGGACAGCGTCTGGCACGCTCGCGGCCATTCACGGGCGGCCCGCGTCCATGCCGCGTTGTTGGAAGTGGGAGCTTCGGGCGGCGGTGCCTCCGAGCGTTTCCCGGTGGAGGACCGCGGGCTTGAGCCGACCGCGGAACGACTGATCGCCGCCTGGAATGAGCGCCACGATGGCCGCGGCTTCGAGCGCCTTGTGGAACAATTGACGATCCGCCTGCGGACGTGGCGGCCCGAGGTGGTCGTGACGGAAGACGCGGTCGGCGACGGCGTTGACGTGCTGACCTCGATCACTCGCCAAGCCGTTTTGTCCGCCGTTCAACGCGCCGCGGACCCGCGGGCTCTTTCCGAACCAGCGGAAGCCTGCGGGCTTGCGACTTGGCAGGTGAAAAAGGTCTACGGCCAAGTCGCGGCCAATGACCGTGGCGGAGTCAGTTTGAACGCCATGCAGTTATCACCGCGGCTCGCGCGGCCCATTGGCGATATCGCCGCGCGAGGGCGCTGGCAACTGGAAGAGACGCCGCGGCCGCCACCGCCGTCGCTCACCTTTCGCTTGATCCTGAATTCCGAGGGACTCACGCCGTCCCGTCGCGACGTCATGGAAGGCATTGTCTTGCCCGCCGGAGCGGATGGGCGTCGCGAACTCTCGCCGATCAACACCCGGTCCGATGTCGCCGATCTCGCCCGAATCGCCCAGCGACAACGCACCTTGCAACAGTTGATGCTGCGAGGCGATTCCAGCGTGCCTCCCACAGGGGCGGTGGCCTCGACACCGATCGGGGCAAGTCCCGCGAATCCCGTGGCGGCGACAAGCTCATCTGGCACTCGCTCAGGCTCTTCATTGCTTGGCGGGATTGCCAGCAGCGCGTGGCTTACGCAACTCGACACGTTGGCTCAAGGCGCTGGCAATCAGGGTGCTGGCGAACTGTATTGGCAACTTGGCCAGCGTTTGCACGAAGCGGGGCAATCCACGATCGCGCTCGAAACCTGGGCCCTGCTCGCGACCCGCCTGCCTCACCATGAACTGGCCGACGCCGCGCTCGTCCGCTTGCTCGAACAGCTTGCGAGTGGCGAACAGCGGTACCGCGGCGAACTGGCCGCCCGCGAGCGGCTCGCCCAAGCGGCTCAATCCGCCGGCATCGCGTTCGCTCCCGCGGTGGCTCCCGCTGTGTCTCCCGGCGTTGCTCAGATCGGCGAAGACCCGCTCGATTCGTCGGCCAGTGGAAGATCCAAGACGGTCGAGCTTGCCATCGGTGTCGCGGTCGGCGACCCGGCCGGCGATGCAGGGCTTGGCGAGAGTCGCGGGCCGGGAAGTGGGGTTCGATACGGTGCGGGTAATGGGGTCGAACGCGGGACGAATCGCGCCGCGCGGGCGGCACGGGCGGCGACTCCGCGGGTCGTGGCGCCTGCGACCTTTGAAACGCAAGGTCGAATGCTCGACGAAACTCGCGTGCCCGGCGAAAAATTCGCGAAGATCCTCGAACAGACTCGGCCCGCACTGTTCGCCGATCCGGCGCTGCGATTGGTTTGGCTGGCCGCGTTGCGAGCTGGCGGGCGACGCGCGGATGTCGAAACGCTTCTTCGCAACTCCGCGCGGCCACAGTGGCCGGAGGCGTCCGCGAAGGCGTTGGCGGACGAGTGGTGGTTGTTGCAGGCGGACGACCGTCCCGGCGGCAAGCCGCCTCGGCTGACCGTCGACTGCCCGCTCGCCGCGACCCGCCCGCGACTCGACGGACGGCTCGACGATGCTTTGTGGGCGTCCGCCGCCGTCTGCCCGCTGCAAGCGACTCCCGCGTTGGTTCCAAGCCATGCGGGCACAGCGACGGCCCGCATCGCGCGGGATCGCGAGTTCCTTTATCTGTCCGCCACCTGCCAGCGACTCGCTCGACAACCGAACGCCACGACCGTGGATTCAGGACCGCGGCCGCGCGACGCCGCACTGGAAGGCCGCGACCGAGTCGAATTCCTGTTCGATGTCGATCGCGACTACCGGACGGCTTTCCGACTCGTGTGCGACGAGCGCGGCTGGACTTTCGAGTCCTCGGCGGAGGATGCCTCGTGGAACCCAACGTGGTACGTCGCCGCCGCTCAAGACGATGACATGTGGACGGTCGAGGCGGCTATTTCCTGGGCTGAGCTCGCTCGTTCGCCACCTCTTTCCGGAGCCGTCTGGGCTCTAGGGATTCAACGGATCGCGCCTGGGCACGGCGGTCAATCGTGGACTGGCGCGCCGATCTCGACCATCGCGTCAGGTCCGACCGCTATTCCATCCCGCCGCACTCAAACCGATTCGTCCCCTGCCGCGTTTGGCTGGATTCGGTTTGAATAGTCGGGTCGCCGGCGGGCTTGAGAGTTACGCTGGATTCCGTGGTTTCGATGCGGACCCAATCTGGCTCGCCGAGGTAAACATGCTGCTGATCGGGACCGACGAAGCGGGCTACGGTCCGAACCTCGGTCCGCTGGTGATCGCCGCGACGGCGTGGCGATTGCCGGCCACTGCCGGCGACACGATCGCGACTGGCGATGATGGATCGAGCCGCCCGGAAACCGACCTTTACGCTCGCTTGCAGGCCGTCGTGAGCCCCGTGTCGAACTCGCTGCGGGACGACCCGCCCCGATTGCCGATCGCCGATTCCAAGGTGATCCATGCTTCGCGGGATGGACTGGGCGGGTTGGAGCGTGGCGTCTTCGCGTTCGCCGGCCCGACACCCATCGTGTCGTGGCGGGATCTGTGGCCATGGTTCGCGCCACGCTGTTCGCCGCCATGGGAATGCGGACCGTTTTATCGCGGCTACGACGCCCCGGCGCCATCCCAAGTTGCCGCCAGCGATGTCGCGGTTTGGAGCCGGCGGTTGTCGGAGGCGATGGACCACGTCGCCACGCGTTGTCTCGCGCTGCGAGCGGTGACGCTGTTTCCCGGCGAATTCAATCGGCGACTCGACGAACACGCAGGCAAGGCCGAGATTCTATCCACCGCCACGCTCGGCCTTGTCCGCGAACTGCTCGACCAGTTCCAAGCCGGAGAACCGGCCCTGGTGCTCTGCGATAAACATGGCGGCCGTGCCAAATATCTCGATCTGCTAAGCCGGACGTGGCCCGAGCCATGGATCGAGGCGCGGGAGGAGACGCTGAATGCCAGCCGCTACCGTTGGGGCCGACCGGCG
>CAIXSC010000415.1 GCA_903921945.1 uncultured Planctomycetaceae bacterium | reverse complement strand
GGCAGAGTGTACCCAGGGAATGCGTATATCGCGGAGCAGGCGGTAGCGCCGCCGGGTTCGCCACTGTCGCCAACGTCACCACTGTCGCCAACGTCACCACTGTCGCCAACGTCACTACTGTCGTCGGTGTCGTCGGTGTCGCCAGGGCCGCCCACGTCGTCGTTGTCGCCGGTATCCTCCGGGGCGGCCGGGCCGGCGTATGTCGCGAACCGCTCGGATGCCGCGGCGACGGCTCCGTTTACGGCCGCCTGGGAAGCCGACGGGTTGCCGTGGAGCGACGTTTGCGAACGGCTGCGGGACGAATCGGGGCCCGAACTGCTCGCGGCCATTGCGCGCTGGCGTGTGGCGTTGTACGGCGGAGGGGCGAGCGAACAAGAATGGCTGGCGCCCTTGGTGCTTGGGGTCACAAGTTTGATCCGTCGCGAGGGGCGAACCACGGTTGCGGCTGGACTCGCCCGGGCCGCGGTGGCGGCGGGGCTGAGTGTCGCGCTGGTGGATGCGGACTTGGAAAACCCGCGACTCTCGGCGGCGGCCGAAGTAGCGATCGATGCCACTTGGGTGGACTGCGTGGTGGGAGACGCTCCGCTGAGCGAGTCGGCGATCCGCTGTCCGGCGGACGGCTTCCATCTTTTCCCTCTCGGCGGCGCCGCCAAGCAATCGACATTCCATTGGAACGCGCCGGCCGCCTTGCGGACGTTCCGCACGCTGCGGCGGCATTTCGATCTATGCCTGCTCGACATGGGCCCGCTGACCGACGCCTTGAAACGCGGTTTGCAGGGCGGAGCCGATAGCCCGCTGGACGGCGTGTTGCTGCTTCGCGATGTCCGGATCACGGGCGCGGACCAAGTCTTGCTGATCGCCCGGGAACTGCACCAAGCGGGTTTGCCGATCGTCGGCGTGGTCGACAACTTCAACGATTCCTCGGAGCATTCGCGATGTATGAAAGCCACTGGCAGCTAACCGCGCGGCCGTTCGAAGCCTCGAACGATTCGCGGTTCTACTATCCAAGCGAAGTGCATCAAGGCGCTCTGTTCCGCTTGCGGTACGCGCTCGAAAACCGCCGGTCGGCGGCGCTGATCGCCGGTCCGTCGGGGCTTGGCAAGACCATCTTGGTCCAGCATCTGGCCGCCCAATTGCCGGAAGCGGCCGGTCCGCTCGTGCATCTGGTCTTTCCCCAGATGCCGGCCGACCAGCTCTTGGCTTACTTGGCCACCGAACTTTCCTCGGTGATGGCGATCGAACCGGAGAACTCGCCGGCGGAACGCGGATTCCGGGGCAACGCGCCGAGCATCGAGCAGAGTGTGCGGCGGTTGCACGGAGCGCTGGTCGAAAACGCCCGGAAGGGCCGCCACGCGATTTTGGCGCTCGATGAAGCCCACCTGATCCGCGATCCCGAGACGCTCGACACCATTCGTCTGTTGCTGAATTTCCAGCACCAAGGGCGGCCAGTGGCGACCCTGTTGCTCATCGGACTTCCGTCGCTACTTACCACCTTGCAGCGGATTCCCGAGCTCGAAGATCGTATCGATCTGAAATGTCTCTTGCCGCGGTTCACCCTGGAGCAGACCATGGGCTACGTCGCCTATCGTCTGAAGGCGGCGGGCGCGACGCGGACGATCTTCGCGCCAGACGCCGTCGAGTGCCTGCATGACGCCAGCCAAGGAGTGCCTCGCCGCATCAACCGTCTCGCCGACTTGGCGCTGCTGGTCGGATTCGCCGAGGAACTCGATACGATTACCGCCCGCCATGTTGAATCTGTCGCCGACGAACTGTTGGCGCGTTCGATCGACGCGGGCGCTCTGTGAGTCGCGCCGCGGTCAAAGCACCGCAGCGTGCCAGCGACAACCCGGACCGCGATCAAGACGACGGCGGCAATGGTAGCGGCGTTCGCGATGGCGGCGGCGTTGGTGGTAGCAGCGTTAGTGGTGGTGGTGGTGGCGATATCGGCGGTGTCGCCGCGGGTCACCGCCGCCGAGTGCTCGCGGCGTTATTGCTCACTGCTCTCCTGGCAATCGCCCTGCGGATGCCGCTTGCCGGCGAACCGCTGTGGGTCGATGAACTGCATACGAGCTGGGTTGTAGGGCAGGGGAGTGAGCGACTTGCGGAGAATGCTCGCGCGGGCAACCAGGCTCCCCTGTGGTTCTACCTGCCGTGGCTGGCAACTCGCGGCTCCAGCGCCGACGGCGCGGTCAGCGCGACGACCCCGTGGCGATTGCGATTGCCGTCGTTGATTGCCGGCCTGGCTGTGCCCCTGTTGACCTATGCCGCCGCGCGCCGCCTCACGGGACTCGTTGGTCCCGCATGGTTCGCCGCGACGTTGGCCGCGCTTGACCCGCGCTTCGCGTTTTACGCTACCGAGGCCCGCGCCTACGCCACGGTCCAAGTCCTCGCGCTGTTGCACCTGATTGCTTGGCTTGCCATGCGAATGCCAGTCGCGAAAACCGATCCGGCCTACGGCGGGATGGTTTTGCGGCCGTCGAGCACGGCGGCCAACGCCGCGGACGCGTCCCTGTCGAACACCGCTGGTCGGGGCTGGTTCCATGGTTGGTTTTGGCGCGCGATCTGGATGGCGACCGGCGGTCTTTTGTTCTACGCCCACTACACGACCGCTCTTCTTCTGGTGGCGGAGGCGCTTGCCGATTTCGGCGGCGTGGCGATCGCCGCTGCCCGCAGGCGGCGATCGGTGTCATCCGCGACCGACGACCGGCCGTCCCGGTCCGAGCTGCAAAGCGCGTTACCCGAGCTACCGTCGCGGGTGGCTGAGCGTTTCGGTCGGCTGATGGATTACGGACTGTTACTCGCTATAGGGTTGCCCGCCGTGCCCCACTTGAACGCCGTGGCGAGCCACCGCGCGGACTGGTCGCGGACTTTGTCGGCCGACGATCCGTGGACGCTGTTCGATTGGTATGGGTTGGCGATTGCTCCGTTGGCGGTTGTCGCCGCGATCAGTCTTCAGCGAGCGTGGTCCGGCCGGCGTCCTTGGATACGGCGGGTTGAGCCGACCGTGGCATGGCCCCTCGCGCTCATGATTCTGCTGCCGTGGCTCATGGCTTGGGCCGCTACCGCGTGCGATGCGGCGCAGGTGCTGCGTTACCGGTACCTGATTGGGTCGGCGACGATCTTGCCAATGGTCGCGGCGATGGCGCTCGCCGCGCTGCCGCGCCGCGCCGCCCAGGCGGTGCTTGTGACGATTGTGCTGACGATTGTCGTCGCGCGGCACGACATGCTGCGTCCTTGGTTGGAAACCGGGGAATGGCCAAGGCAGCGCGACGAGCGTTGGCCATCGTTGGTCGAGCGGGTCAACGGATTGCTGGCTGAGAAAAACGTGCCCGTATTGTTGTTGCCCGCGTTGGTCGAGGATCACCGATTGAAGGCGGACGAGGGGGGGGACTCGCTTGGGGCGCGGGAGCGGCTCGTGCGTTTCTGCCGCTTTCCGCTGGACGCGTACGCCGCGAGTTTGCCGTCGGAGGCGACGATTATTCCGCTCGCGACGCTCGCCAGCCCCCGGCTCGATCCGGCGACGGTCGAGCAACTGCGCCGGCGTGGCGGCGGCTTGATCGTGGTCCGCGGGGACGATGAGCTGGCCGTGTATCTGGTTCGGCAACTGACCGGTGAACTCGCAAGGCAGGGAATTCGCATGGCGTCGGCCACCCCCGAACCGCACGGCACCCTCCGCTTAATCGCCTTCACCGCTCGCCCTCTCGCAACCCCGAATCCCTCCCGCTGAGTCGTTTGCGATTCCGCACCTTCTTGACATTGGATTCGCGGATTTCTAGGATGCGGAGCTTTCCCAGGAGAAGAAGTCATGGCTGTACCAAAGCGGCGGCATTCGAATTCGCGGACCGGGCGTCGTCGGGCGCATGATGCGTTGACCCCGAAGCAGCTCCAAAAGTGCCCGGACTGCGGGACTTTCAAGCCATCTCATGTGGTTTGTCCCAAGTGCGGCACCTACATGGGGCGGAAGATTGTTGAGACGGAGGCGAAGACGTCTTGAGCCGCATCGCCTGTTTGTTTCCCGGTCAGGGAGCGCAGGCGGTTGGCATGGGACGGGCGCTCGTCGAGCGTTCTCCTGTCGCGCGGGAAATCTTCGAGCGTGCCAACTCGGTCCTGGGCTTTGACCTGGCGGAACTGTGCTTCAACGGTCCGGCCGAACGGCTGGACGAAACGGACATTAGCCAGCCAGCTCTGTACGTGGCGAGTCTCGCCGCACTGGAAGTCTTGCGGGCGGAATCGCCATCCGTGCTCGACCAGTGTGTTTGCACAGCCGGTCTGAGTTTGGGCGAGTATACGGCTCTGGCGTTCGCGGGAGCGTTGGAATTCGAGGACGGCTTGCGTGTCGTCCGGGAGCGTGGCCTAGCGATGCAAGCGGCAGCCGAAACGGTTGCTGGTGGCATGGTCAGCATCCTCGGTTGGGAACTCGGACGCGTTGAGTCGCTGTGCGCCGAGGTGCGTCAACCGGGCGAAGTGCTGCAAGTCGCGAATCTGCTCTGTCCAGGAAACATCGTGATTTCGGGCGGGAAAGACGCCTGCCATCGGGCGGCCGAGGCGGCCACGCTGGCCGGCGCGATGAAAGCGATTCCGTTGAAGGTCGCCGGAGCGTTCCACACCGAGATGATGCGGCCGGCTGTCGAGCGACTGTCAGCCGCTTTGGCCACGGTGCCGCTGCGGT
>CAIXSC010000414.1 GCA_903921945.1 uncultured Planctomycetaceae bacterium | reverse complement strand
TGCACGGTGGCTCGGCAGGAGAAACGTGCGGTATCCGTCGCCAATGGTTCGCTCTGAACCGCGGTTGGGCCCTGTCCCTGCATCCGTCCCGAGTTCTGTCCCTGTCCCTGTCCCTGTCCCTGGCCGCTTGCCAGTTCCGATCCAAACCACGCGGCCCAATCCCCCTCTCCACCCGCCGCGTCTGGGCCGTCGGACGCCGGTCCCGCCATCATGGGTCCAAGGCCGGGCCCCGCTTCGCCACCCGCCGCACCGCTATTCAACTGGTTGATGACTAGCAACGCGTCGATGGGGGACACGAGGCCGTCGTTGTTCACGTCGATGAACGGTGGAGGCACAAACCCGCCCACCCCGGTCGTGGTGAGAACTCGTGGCGATCTCGCGTTGATGTCGTTGATGATCAACAGAGCGTCCAGTGGCGTGACGACAAGGTCGTTGTTGACATCGTTGGGACGCACTACGTTGTGCCAAGCACTGGCAGCCACCTCAATCGCGAAGTCAACCAATTCGCGCGACTCGCCTTCCCCGAGCAGCACCGTCCGGTCCGCCGGTAATTCGCCGCCGTAGGTCCAAGACATCGGCGGAGCGGCGCGTAACGTGTACTCGCCGGCTGGAAGCGATGGCAACACGAACGCTCCGGTAGCGTTCGTGACTGCCGAGTTGGCGGGGCCGACAAGCAGTTGGTCGAGTTGAATCGCGGTGCCGGCGTGCGCTTTGGCCAGCACATACTTGATCTCTGGCAGGTCACGACGGACCGACATCGATTGACGTAGGCCCTCGCTCATCAATTCCGTCGTGAAACGCTGCAACAGCGTGCCGTTGGCGTCGTACGCCTCCAAACGACCATAGGCGGGACCATTGGCGGCGATGGCATCCAATCCGACAAACGTTGTCGGGACGTCAAAATCGACTCGCAGAATCGTGGCATCTGCCGAAAACAGGGCGGTCGTTTCGGCGGGCACCATGGTTCGCGCCCCGATAACGCGAGTTCCGCCAGCCGCTAAGCCGGGCGTCGACAGCACACTTCCCTCGGCATTCCAACCGATCGCTGAAAGACGGATCCCGGGCGCGGGACTGCCGAGCGAAAGGCCCTCCGCGTAATCGTCCGGTTCAATAACCTGCCGCATCGCCAGTGGCACTCCGCCCGCGTCCACCAGCGAGACCGTCCAGCCAGCCCAGCCGGTCTCGGAATTGGCGAACTGCGAATCCTGGTTCACATCCCGGAACACAAAGCCACTGATCCCTTGGCTCGCCGTGGAAACCGGCCGCGTGAGCGAACCGGCGAAAATCGGCGACGACACCGTGGTTTTCGGATCGACCACGCGAACTTCCACGCTCGTCACACCCGCCGGCACCGGGAAGCTGAAATCCAACGTCGCCGAAAAACCGCCGTAAGCGGCTGCCAGCTGCCATGGACCGCCATCCAAACGGTACTCGGCCTGCCCAACCGTGTTGATCGTGATGTCGCTCTGAAGACCGCTCGAGTTGCGATTGGGGAGCGTGTTGACCGACGCGGACCCGCGAAACCGATAGGTGCCGCTCACCGGGTCGTAAACCCCCGTGCCGCTGAGCGACAACGGCACGTCGAGCACATCGAAAACGCCGTCGCCGTCCGAGTCCTGCCAGCCGACCATGGCTAACGTCGAAGGCGCGCTGATCCGGCTGTTGAACGCTTGGTCGAGCAGTTGCCCCGCCGCCATAATGCTGGGAAGCTGCGTGTATCCGATGCGTGGCGCATTGCTGTTTTGCGTGTTGTAATAACCGCGTCGCGTCGTCCAATCTTCGCCGGAGTACTCATCGCGGGCCCAGAACATGTGGCCCGTCTCATGCGCGTACGTGCTTGTCGGACGATCGGAAGGCACCACCATAAATCGGCCGCCCGCGTACGCGAACGCCCGCGAAAACGAACCGCCCGACGCGAAACTGTCATCCGAGTCGTTGGTCGAATTCACCACGAAAATCGTGAACGCCCACTGCGCCCCGGACTCGCGGCGCTTCGCATCGTTATAGGCCCGAATGTCCCGGCTGAAGTCCCGCGTGTCGTCGTAGCCGACGACCTTGAGGAAGTCGTACATCCAAAGTTGAAAATCGTTCGACCGCCGATTGATCGGCTCCATGAACGTGCGGACCGGCGAATCCGCATAGGTGTAGTCGAACGTGAAACTCAGCGTGTTCGCCATCGACGGCGAAATCCCGGTCAGCGTCTCTTTCCACCACTGCATCGCTGACTCGACCTTGGACTTGACCGCCGCGATCGTCGGCGCTGTCCAAGTCTCCGTATTCGGATCCGGGGTAACGCCCGGCGGAGCAGCGCTGCTGTCCGACTCCATCAGCACGACGGTGACCGCCACTTCCCCCAACATGAACTCGCCCGTGTCATCCGGCAACGCGCCATACGGATACAAGGCCATCAGCGAACGTCCCTCGAGCCGCTCGCACGCCAATCGTCGACAGCGCGCACGCCCACGGAATGATCGGCGAACCGCGTTCCACAAGCCACCTCGAGCCGCCACTCGACTCCCAGGACGAAGATTCATCGGTGGCACCGAGTCGCCGGGAACGCCAGAGTCGCCGGGAACGCCAGAGTCGCCGGGAACACCTGCGTCGCCGGTACCGCCAGCGTTCCCAGGGTCGCTCGGGTGGATCAAATCGCGATTGGGCGCACGCGGCGACTCGCGATTCGTCTCGCGACCCGCTTCGCCGCGAACGACTCTCGTCTCCCGCCGCATGACCACCCCCTCGGCGACGTCTGTCGCCGTGTACCTTCCACGCGAAAGCTACCGTCTCTGCAATTTATGTCGGACAAGCAGAGACGGCAATCAAATGGCAGGTACGCGGAATCATGGAGGGCTGTCTAGCCCAAGCTGTCGAAAAACGTGTCGGCCGCATCGCGGTCGACCGCCTCGCGGGCATCGGCCAGATCGCTGAACACCGCGTCGTCCGCCGAGTCTCCCCAGACCCCCGTGTCCAGTAGATGCCCCAGATTGGCATCGCCTGAATCCGTTGCGGCCAATTCAACGCCGGCAGCCGGCGGCTTCACAGTGAAGGCGAAATCCAGGCTGGAACCGTTCCGTGGACTGGCGCTGGATGCGCTCACATTGCCACTCGGCGAGACGCTTGACGCTCCCAGCGTCATCCCCGAGGCTGGCACAGAGACAACTCCACCGCCGAGCAGCGATGCATCGAAAGCGCCAGCCTTCGCAAGCGTGGCAGTGGCAAGCGTCGACGTGGCGAAAGCTGTCGAGCCGCTTCCCTCGCCGCTTCCCTCGCCCTCGCCGCCCGTTTGTCCCGAGTTCACCGCGTTGATGATTTGCAGGGCGTCGATGGGCGTGACGAACCCGTCACCATTGACGTCAATGAACAGGTCCTGGCCGCGTCCCGGGTTGTCCGGGAAGATCGGGGCCCCGGCGATCGGAGTGAACGGTGGCGGGTTCGGCAGTGCCGAAACGCCTTGGTAATTGTTGATGAAGTTGATCACCAGCAGCACATCGATCGGCGACACGAAGCCGTCGTTGTTCACATCGAGGCCGTTCGCGGAGTTCTGCCACGGCGGCCCGCCGATCACGACCTGGTAATCCTCGACTTCACCATCGATCGCCGCTCCCGTCGCATTCAAGCCGCCGGCGCTGCTGAAGCGGAAGCGAGCGTAGGTGGCTCCCAAAGCGGCCGTTGCCGGAACATTGAAGGCGATGGCATTGGCGCCCACGTTCAACGAGCGGCTCGCGAAGATCCGATCGCTCGGGTCGTCCCAGTCGCCATCGCGGTTGTAGTCGATGAACGCGTCGAGGAAACCGGCGAACTGGCCGGCGGCCACACCCATCTTGGCGGCGGTCACAGTCAGCGACACATTGCCGCCAATCGAAACCGGAGCGTTGAAGACAACGCCATCTTCGTCGTCGGGAACGCCAACCACGTCGTCGCCATCCGCCGCGGAGCTTGCCTGCCCCACCGGTTCGGCATCGACAGCCGCTCCCAGATAGAAGCCGGACACGATCGAGTGGCTGGCGGCCGTCGAAGACGTCGTCGGATAAGGCACCGGGGCGTCACCGTAGTCGACGCCGTTGCCGAGGAACACCGTGAAGGTGGTTTCACCGCTGGCGAGATTGGCCTTCAAATCGTTGGTCGCCAAATCCTTGATGCCCGAGGTGAACACGTTGGTGAAGCCGGTGAACGAGGCGGCGCCGCGGATGACGACTTCCACGGTGGAAGCCGTCCCCTGGTTGTAGGCCCGCCACGAGGCCCGGACACCTGTCAGTCCGCTGCCTTGGATCGCCTGCGTGATCGATGTTGCCAGTTGGTCGCGCGACATCACCGGGACTGGCGGCGTCGCGTTTGAGGCGCCGGGGATGAACGGCACCGGGATGGCACCCGGCAACTGGGCGCCAGGTTGCCCCGAGACCGTGAGCAGCGAACCGGTCACGGTCACGGCGTGATTCACGGTTCCGCCAAGCCAGACCTTGCCGGCACCGGAGTTCACAGGCGAAAGAGCGAGCGTGGGCGTCGACCGCACGGCGGCGACAATCGCGTCGACGACATCGTTTTGCGTGGAGTTCGCGTTCAGCGGAATCCGCACATTGCCCGGCGTGACCAGATTGTTGCGGTCGAATTCGAAAGTCACTGGCGGATTGATCCCGTTACGGATCGTGAACCGCTGGGCGTCCGAAACGCCGGAGGCCGGCACCTGCAGCACGAAGCCGCTGTCGAACTCGAAGGTCGTCGTCGTCGTGCCATCGCCGACCGTGAAAGATTGGCCTTCCAACACCTGGTCGCCGGATGGGGCCGCGAATGTGAATTGATCGCGGTTCACCAAATCCATCACGTAAACGCGATTCAGATCCCAAACACCGGCCAGCGGCTTGAGGTAGATGACATTGTTGGTCGAGTCGTAGCTGAAGCGGTAGTCAACGCCCTCGACCAGCAACTGGTTGTCGCGGACGAGGATCAGCTTGTCTTTCCTGACTGTCGCATCGTCGACGCCGACGCCATTGGCCGGATCGGCCGGCTCGACACCGTCGCTCAACTGGATCGCGAAGTCATACAACGTCAGATTCGGCAGTTGCACGAACCCCTCGACGCCATTGCGATCGCTGGGCGTCGTGGAATTTGGGGGCGAGCCGGTGAAGATTTCGTCGCGAGGATTGACGAGCGTGGTCTTCGGCCCGACGAAGTCAGCGCGGTCGATGGCGCCGCGATCCGTGAAGACGTTTTCGCCAAAGCCGGCGGGCGACGTGTTCGGATCGTCCACTCGCAACAAACCGAACAGGTCGCGGTTCGGCGCGATGATCGGCGATGGCGCGATCCCCAGCGGCGATTTCACCGTTTCGAGCGAGGCCCGTTCGAGCAGCGAATCGACCGCGCTATCGATCGCCGCCGAATTGCGGGCCAAGTAGTAATTCCCCTTCGCGGCGTTCACGAACAGCGGATCCGTTTCGTCCAGTCTGAGCGGGAAATCCTCCCGGGCCACGCCCACGGTGTCAGTGCGATTGCCCTGATAGACGCCACCGCCCACCACAGTGCTAGCCGACGTGGCGTCGATCGAAACGCCCGTGGCCATGTTCGCGACAATGTTATTCAGCAATGTGGGGCTGGCGTTCGCTTGCACGCGAATACCGATATCCGTTCCACTGATCGCCGTAAACAACGTGCCGCCTCGACCAAAAATCGTGTTGTTAACCACTCGGCCAAATGGCACCGGCGCGTTGGCGTTCGCGTCGCCCGCAAACCGGATACCGCCACCAAGGTTACCTTCGAGCAAGTTGTTGGTGACCACGACTCCCGGCGTGAGGCGGTCGTAATTCAGCTCGCCCAGTTGCCGCACCGGCCCTTGAAGGGCTTGGCCGTTTTGCGGATCGCGGGGCGCGGCCGAGATGTCGATGCCGAAGCCCTCCGAGAACCGCACGCGATTCGCTTCCAGGATGACTTGGCCTTGTTCGCGTTGGCGATTCTGGTCGCCGAAGGAATTGGCGAGTTGGAAGTCGGCCCGCGCCGGATCGCCGAACGTCAGTTGCAATTCGTAGAACCCGGTTGTGCCTTCGTTGTTGCTGCCCTCAATGAACGGATCGTAGACGGTGAACGGAGCGGCCACCGCCGTCCCGTTGAAGCCGCTGACGCCGATGTAATAGGTGCCAGCCAGCGCCGGAATGAAAGTCAGGAACGAATCGTTACTTACCAGCTCACCGGTTCCACGACCGTTGTTATTGAACGCCACCGCGACCCCCGCGGCGTTGAAAACAGCGAGCACCGAGTTGAGCGTCGAGCCGATCTCCGCCGCGTCGACGTCGATCGTAAGTTGCTCGCCGGCGTTCAGGAACACCTTGAACAGATCGACATCCTGCCCCTTGAGCAACGGGAAGTTCGGATTGTCACCGATGAAACCCGAGGCCTGGAAATTGGGAGAGTTCAGGCCGACGATGCCCGTCTCCGTCGCGAACGGAATCGTGTCGTTCGACTCGGGGACCGGCGTTCCTCCCTTGATCAGCGAGACTTGTCCAAACACATCGATTCGGTTCGAGGTGCTCGGACCAGGTTTCTTCAGGCCGTCCGTGCCGTCCGCCAACGCCGCGGAGACACCGGTAAGAATGCCGCGGACCTCGGCGCTGTTAATCGCGTCGCGAATGCGGGCGGCCACCACATAATCCGGGTCGGTTGGATCGAACCGCAAAAGCACATTGCCCGCGGCCACGCCGCGTTCCGGATTGCCATCGAGGATGGAAGCGTCGTCGAATTCGAAGTTGACCGTAGCGCCGCCCGAACGCAAACCGAACGTCTGGCCGTCCACGATCCGCGAGCCGGCCTGAGCGATTAGCGTGACGCCGGTCGCTTGGCGGTCGTTCGTGTTGATGCTCTTCACCAGCGACGTTCCCTCGGTGTACTCGTCGGACCGTCGGATCTCCAATTGATAAGGGCCGGACAGCACGTCGACGATCGGAATCGCCAAGCCAGGATTCACGACGAAACTCGTGTCCGTCGTCGCGCCCGTCACCATCTCGCCGCGTTCCGCGAACCCGATGATGAAGTCGTCAAGGTAAATGCCTTCGAACCGATTCGCTTGACCACGTTGGTTGCCGTTGTACCCCTGTCGCAGAAAATCGGGATCGCTCAGAACGTCAGCTTGGAGGCTGTCCGACAGTCCCAGCGGGCCAGCGTCGACGACCGTATGTCCGATCACTCGCACCATGCTGCGGTACTGCTTCACGATGTCCACCGGTGTCTCGAACGACAGCGGCGGATCGCTCGAACTGGTCACGACGGTGCCGTTGAGTTGCAAAGTGATCGGAGCACCGTTGAGCGTCACGCGGCGGCGCGAGGCGGCATTCACGGTCGGGACCACATTGAGCGTCGAACTGCTGATCGCGTTGGCGATTGCCTGGGCCACATTGGCTGACGAGAAAGTCGCGCTCGGGATGAACGGAACCGCGATCACCGCGTCGCCCGGCGCGCCCGTTCGGCGAATGTTGATGAGAGCGGCCGTGTCGACCACCGCCGCGACCGTCTCGTTGAGCGTCACGCGACCGAAGCCGATCGCCTGCGCGTTGTAGCCCGACAGACCCACGCCGTTGATCGCCGTGGCGATGTTGGAGGCAATGGTGTCCGGATCATCGAGCACGCTGAAGGCGATTGGAATGTTGCCCGCGAGCGTCGTGCCGTTGGAATTCAGCTCGAACCGGAACGTCCGCACTCCATCGCCCAACGCGAACGTCTCCCCGTCGACCACCGCGCCTTGGCGGCCTTCCGCCAGAAGGATCGTGTTGGTCATGACCAACGAATGCCGCGAATCGCTGTCCAAATCAACAACCACATCAAGCGGATTGGTTGGATCGACAACGACCGAGGCTGAGAGATCGAGCAATCGGCCACCAGTCACTTCGGCGTTGATGGCGTCAGCGATCGCCTGGGCTACGAGCGCCGGCGAGCCGTTCGGCAGGCTGTTCGAGTACGCGATGGCCACGCGGCCGGACGTCGAAGCTCCATTGCGATCCATCTCGAACACGACGGTGTTTGTGCCATCGCTGACACTGAACGTCTCGCCATCGCGAATCAGCGGACCGCCCGAACCGGGCACGCGAATGCCCAAGGCTCCAGGAACTTGGAACTGGACTGATCCGCCCACGCCAGGCACGCCATTCACGCCGATGCCGCCGGACCGGATCTTGATTTGAGTCCCAGCGGCGCCTCCCAAATGCAGACGCGAACCGCTGATCACTTGCGGATTGACCAGTCCGAGCGCGACCATCACCGGGTTGGTCGCGGCCGCGCCCAAGATCGCCTGACGCAGCAGTGACGCCACGCCGAGCGTGCTCGTCGAATCGGTGATCGCCACCGGGATCGAACCGGCCGTCACGCCGCCCACCTTGTTGAACTCGAATGTGACGTTGCGATCGAGTGTCGCCGAGAAGAAGGTGATCGAGTCGCCATCCGCAATCGACTGGCCGCCGTTCGACGGGAGCGTCAACACAAAGCCCGTATCGAACTCGAAATTCACCGTGCGCTGGCCGTCGTTCAATTGGAAAGCGTCGCCGTCAGTGTAGCCAAGGCCGTTGCTGGCGATCAGCGACTCGGGATGGAACACCGGTTCGAGCACCGCGTCGATCGCCGTGGCGACCTGGGTCGCGGTCATCGCCTGCGTCACTCCGACTCGGTTGTACGTCGGATTGGTGCCGAAGCTGCCATCGATGACCAGCCCGAGCCGTGTCTCGCCCGGAGCCAGCGTCTGCACCAGCGTGCGAGCTTCGGGGAAGTTGACCTTGTTGTCCGCGACGGATGGGAACACATTCGCGGGGCCGTTGAGCGCCACGGCTTGATTGATCAACCGGGCGACGTCGGCAGCCGTCTGCCGATTGTCGATCAAAATCCGCACGTTCGTCGGGTTGGAAAGCTGGTTGTCGCGGTCGAACTCGTAGGTTGTCGATTGGCCAGCGACGTCGGTCAGCGTGAACGTTTCGCCATCGACCAGCGCGGCGCCGGATGGAGCGACGGCGGTGAATCCCATGTCGAATTCGAAGATCTCGTTATCGATCTGGAATGTCAAACCATCGGAAAGGCTGGTTCCGGGCAAGGCCCACAGTTCCGAGCCGGTGGTGTTGGGATCGCCAAGGTTGAGATCGCCGGCCGAGCTGAAATCGATTCGCAGGCGGAGGTCTTCGCGCCCCGCGAAGGCGCCGAGATCGACTCGCGCTTGCCGCCATGCGTTGCTGTTGTCGTACACGCGGCCCGGCGGCAAATCGCCTTGATCGTTGTGTTCGACACGCAACCACCGGCCATCCGGACCACCCACAAAGAGACGGAACGAGTCGTAATTGACCGCCGGGGAATTGGCATCCTCGGTGGCCGCGAAATAATTGAAGTACAACGTCGGCTGATCGGCCGCGACGTAACCCTTCAAACTGAACGGCTCGGTGATAAGCGTACCTTGGGCACCGCCCGGGAAATCGTAGGTACGAGCGACGTTGCCCACGCGTCCCAACCCGAAGTGATAGCTAGCGAAACCGCAAATCGGGTACGGATTGAGATCGGCGGTTGGATCGCACGGGGCGGTCGGATCCAACAATCCAAGCCGGGTTTGATCGTATGTCGCGTTTATGCCGTGGCCGAATTCAAGCTGCCGCATGTCGACAGCGATGCCGGCCCCTACCGCTGTGGCTGCTCCCACGCGAACGTCCATCGGCGTGGCGGCATCGCCGGTTGGCCGATTGGGCGTGATTCCCCACAGGTTCCGGTCGAGCGTCGAGAACGCCAAGCCTTGGACACCGCCAAGCAGACTGCCATCGAAACCGGGGATGTTGGAAATCCCCGTGTCAACGCTCGTTTGACCGTCGACGAAAATCGGTTGCAGCACGCCTTGGGTGTTGAACGCGTACAGGCGGCCATTGCGGTCGATGCCGAAGAGCGTATTCGCGTAGCGGCCATTCTCGACGTTGCTCGGTCCTGCTGCGAGCCCTGCGAAACGAATGCCGAGCAGGTCGTCGGACGACGCGCCGATGTACTGGGTCGGCACGTTGCGATTGGGAAGCGCAGGCGGCTCGGTGATGTTCGTGAATACATCCGGATTGATGCGATATAACCCGCCGTTATCCGTCACCGCGTACAACGCTCCGCCAACGGAGGCCATGCCGGTCACGGTGCCACCCGGCCCCGACCCGCCACCGCTGAAAGGAGCGGGCGTCGTGATCCCTCCGCTCAGCAAACCGTCGACCACCACGGACGCGCCGCTTTGGGTCGCCGTGACGCCGGGAATCAGGGTTTGATTGATCGCGACGGTAATCTGCCGCGCCAGTTCCGAGGCCGAGTCGGCCGCCCAGAACGGCACCGCGATGTTGCCTATCGCCACGCCCGTCGCGCTTCCTTGATCCACCCACACCGGCACGCCGCGGAAGTCCGCCGCCGCGGTGGCGATACGATTCGGCGGCACCGCCGGCGGAGCTACCTTCGGCGGCGGGAAATTGATCCGCCCGCCGTCCGCGCTCGCCATGAATCGCGTTGACTGCACCACAACTTGCTCAACGGCCGTGCCGACCTGAGCCGCCGTGAAATTCTCTTCGACGTTAATCGTGAAAACTCGAGGCGCTAGCCGCTGGGTCAGATCGGTGACCGGCGATGTCGCCTGCAGGTACGTCATGCCCGTTCCACTCACCACCACCCGGCCGTAGCCGGCCGTCATGTTCGTGACCAACTGTAACGTGACCGGGGCCCCGGAATTGGCAATCGCCGCCTGGATCGATGCCGCGACGGAATCGACCGTTTGGAAATTGAAGAACGGAATGCGAATGTTGCCCGCGCCAACCGCCCCCGAATTGTCGAACTCGAAGGTGAACGTCCCCGCGCCTGCAAACTGCAAGCGGAAAATCTGTCCGTCCGCAAGCTGATTGCCAGCAACGGCATCCAAAACCGATGCCAAGCCACGATTGCCCACGACTTGAATGTTCGACGAACTCGACTGGGCCGCGACGTCGTTGACCATCGTCACGCGGTTGCCCACCGCCGCCGCCGTGACGCCGGAACCGCCCGCATTGATCGCATCCCGGAGGAAGCCGGCGACTCCCACGGGCGTCAGGTTCCCGGAGATGTCCACGGCGGTCGCGTTCGGGTTGAGCGGCTTGCCACCATTGGCCACGAATTCGAATGTCTCCGTCGCGCCGCCGGCGCCGTTCACCGACACCGTTTGATTGAACAGGTTCGACGCGTTGTTGACGATGATGACCGGACCGGTGTCCATCTGGAACAGCGACTCATCGCCGTTCACTAGGGTGTCAGGATCGAGCAGGAAGAAATTGCCGTCCCTGACAACGCGGTTCGGACTTTGATTCGTCGTCGTCTCATTGACGTCTTGCAGCAAGTCCGGGCCAGAGTCCATTTCGAAGACATGATCCTCGAAACCATCGTTGATCGTGAACGTCGCCGCGTCCGGAACCTGGAAGATCGTGATGTTCGGGTAGGTGGCGCCCGCATTTTGGTTCTGGACCGTCGGCTCGACCGCCACCACTTCGCCGCCCGTCACGATGCGGCCGATTTCCAACGCATTCGTGCCCGCTCCGAGGAACCGATCATTGCCCGGGTTCGGCAGCGCGACGCCCAGCGCCGTGCCGCTGTTCACGTCGTTCGAGAATCGGTACAGGATGTTCCGCGTGAACGGCACGCCCGAGTTGTTCGCGGTTTGCGGCCGGTTGCCGATCGCGAGCAAAAACTCGCCGCCGTACAAGCTGTTCGGCGTGAATGTCATCGCCTGGAAATGAACACCGACACCCGCCCCGCCAACACCCGCGGCGAGCGCCGCCGTGGCGTCGGCCGGATCCTGAATGAACGTTTCGATGCCATCGTCCCTAATGACCGTCGCGGCTCCCGTGCCGGTGTCGATGTTCACAAGGTTGCCCGATTCCGCGTCGGTTGGCCCGTTTGGATCGATCGGTCCATCTTCGAGGTCAAGCGAGAAGCCATAGAGCCGTCCATCCGCTCGCATCGCGATGTCGCCGACGTCGAACCCGTAGAACCCGCCTGGGGTCGAGTTGCCGTTGACGATCGTTTCCAGTTGGCCTGTG
>CAIXSC010000413.1 GCA_903921945.1 uncultured Planctomycetaceae bacterium | reverse complement strand
TCGGAATGGATCTTCCGCCAGCGTTTCGCGGCAGATCCGGACCAAGCCATCGATGCCTTTGCGGAAGTCGATCGGCTCGACGCAGACCAGCAGGCGCATGTGGGGAGTCAGTTGAAGCATCAACGCGACTCCCAGAAAGCGCGGCTGACGGCTGACAGGTCCGGCAGTTGCGATGAACGAACTTGAATCCGCAGCTTCGCGCCGCCCGGTTTCTCGAATTCGACCAGGCATTCGATCGGAGCGCCCCAGGTCGCCGCTGGCAACTCGACGAACTTGGGCGACGGCGTTACCGGCGAGGAATCAACCGCCGGAAAGCCCTTGGCGTCTTCCGAAGATTGGCCGCAATCGGCGACGAGTTTTTGGAGAGCGTAGTAACCGACCGGCAGCGCCTGCGAGGTGCGGCTCACCCGATGGCGCTGAGCGAGCTCGACCGCCAGTTCCCAAAGTTCCACCGGGATCGGCGTGCCCCGTCGTCGAGTCCGCCGCCACTTGGTGAACCGCGCGCTCCCAAGCTGGAGTTCCTCTTCCCGGCCCGCCCCTGTTCCACCCGCCATCGCCCAGCCCTCCCAGTTTCCTAAAAATCCGGGAGTCCACGCTAACAAACGGCCTCCGAGCCGTCACACAGGCCTGCCGAAAGGACACACTGGTTCGTTCGTCGTGTTCTCCTATGGCACCAACTCTTCGATGATTGAGAACAGTCGAGCACGGGCTTTCGTCCAGTGGCCGCGCTCCCGCGCGTTCGGCTCGACTCCCGGATTCTGGCAACGCCACAAGTCCTCGGGGACGTGGACAAGTTTGGCGAAGATCACAGCCCGCGCCGCCGCCAAGGCATGCCGCGCCCACCACAGGTGCAAAGTTTAGGGATGACTGTGGCGAATCGACTTCTCGCGCGCGGCCGCTGCATTGATCGCGTCGAGCGGTAGGGCGACTTCAATGAGTTTCTTGGGAGAGAGCACCGCCGGAATGTTACTCACCTATTTCAACTCCAGGTCGATACTCTTAGCGATTTGTGCCGCAAGGTGATGGAATTCCGCGTAACCGTTCACGGATTTTGCGCAGCGGCGGCGTCATTCGGCCAGAGTGTGACGGGTGACCGGAATGCAGAGTGGATTATCCGTGCGAACGACACTCGCCGCTAGGGCGGTGCGGCGGCGGGTTCCGGAACGAGTGACGGCGCTGTTGATTTGCCGAAGTGGGCGGCAATCGCATCGCAAAGATAGTTGAAGACCGAACGCCCCTGCTGCTCGCACGTAACCACCACGGTCGCGATGCGTTCGAACCAGCGGCGGCCGTTCTCGCCCCGCGTCCCTTGGGTAAGGCGTCGATGGATGGCGACGAAGCGAATCGCTTGTTCCGCCAAATTATTTGTGGGATCGATGCCAGGCTCAGTGATGAAGCGGAAGTAGCTGTCAACATGCAGGTGGAATCGTTCGGCCAGATTCCCCGCCTCAGGCGTGTTCGGGAGTTCCATGCTGGCCTGGTAACAGATCTCGTTGCGGAGCCGTTCCAATTGTCGGCGAAATGTCGCGTCCGAGGCATAATCCTCGCGGCGATGGATCGTGTGGAACAACTGGCGAAAGAGTGCCAGAAGGCGTTCTCC
>CAIXSC010000412.1 GCA_903921945.1 uncultured Planctomycetaceae bacterium | reverse complement strand
GTGAACGAAATGCGGGCGGCGCGGATTGCCGAATTGCCGCTCGAGTACATCCCCAGCGAGGAGTTCTCGCGGAAAGGGGCCGAGGAGCGGATCATGGCCCCGTCCCCGGAACCGCCGCCGGAGACTCGCCGCATCCGTCCACCATCGGGACTGCCAACCTATCTCGCGTCGCTGTACGAGGTGCCGCTGATGTCGCGGGAACAGGAACAGCATCTGTTCCGCCAATTCAATTACCTCAAGTACCGCGCGGACAAGCTCCGCGGCGAACTGGACATGGAACGGCCGCTGGCGGCTTTGATGGAGCAGATCGAGCAGTTGTACGCGGCGTCGGTCGAGGTGAAGAATCGCTTGGTGCAATCCAACTTGCGGCTGGTCGTTTCGATCGCGAAGCGGCACGTCACGCCGACGGACGATTTCTACAGCTTGGTCAGCGATGGCAACATGTCGCTGATTCGGGCGGTGGAGAAATTCGATTACAGCCGCGGGAACAAGTTCAGCACGTACGCGACTTGGTCGTTGATGAAGAATTACGCTCGGAGCATTCCCGAGGAGATCAAGCAGCGTGACCGGTTCCGGACAAGCCAGGACGAGATGTTCCAGTTGACCGAGGATCAGCGAGTGGACCAGGGGGACCGGGAGCGTGTGCAGGGCAATCTGGAACACGAACTGTCGAAAATCATGCAGACGCTTGACGATCGCGAGCAGCAGATTATCCAGCGGCGGTTTGGGCTTAACGCCGACCACCACGCCCAGACGCTGCAGGAGGTTGGCGACGCCATCGGGGTGACGAAGGAGCGGGTGCGGCAGATCGAGGCCCGGGCGCTGAGCAAGTTGCGTCGAGAGGCGGAAAGCAAGCGTTTGGAGATGCCCGAGTAGCGGGTAGGTTGAGGCCACGGCTTATCCAACCCTGCGTGCGAGGCGACACCGCGTGGTTGGCGTTTTCTCGACGCCAGCCACTTTTTTTGCCTTCGCCAACGGCTTTGGCTGTTACGTGCGGGAAACCGTTTTGGGGCCGAACCTGGGCGGGAAACGGCTGTCTTTTTCCTAGCCAACCGATTTGGACGGGCAAAACGACGCCTCACCCGCGAATCGCTCTTGCAGGATGGGGCGTCCTCGGTATATTTGCTCGTTTCACGGTTCGAGTTCGCGCCAGCGTAGCTCAACTGGCAGAGCAGCTGATTTGTAATCAGCAGGTTATGGGTTCAAGTCCCTTCGCTGGCTCTGCGGTGGTGATCGGTGCGGAGGGTTTCCCGAGCGGCCAAAGGGGTCAGACTGTAAATCTGATGGCTTACGCCTTCGTAGGTTCGAATCCTACACCCTCCACTGGAGCCCGTAACCCTCATGGTTTACCGGCTCAGTGGTTGTGAAGACGTAGTGGTGGCATCTGTCGTAGTAGTAGGAAGTGGTAGCAACTGGCAGCGTGAGCGTTCACCGAATGGGCAGCAAGAGTGCCGGTTTGAGTGGGATCGACCGCGTGGTTGCGATTGACATTGGGAATGGGAAAGGAAGCAGTGGTGCCAGCCACTGATATGGAGTGAATTTGCGGGTGTAGTTCAATGGTAGAACGGCAGCCTTCCAAGCTGCACACGAGGGTTCGATTCCCTTCACCCGCTCTTCGATCGACCAGCGAGCGACCGCCTTCGGCGGTGCTCATTGATCGGTTGAAAGCCGCGGTTCGACAAGTTATCCGTTGCTCGAAGGTTGGCGACGAACGAGCGGTTAGAGGAAGGCTTCGGGAAACCGGAGCGGTCGTCTGGCTGCTGTAGCTCAGCTGGTAGAGCGCGTCCTTGGTAAGGACGAGGTCACGGGTTCAAGTCCCGTCAGCAGCTCTTCGCATTGAGTCTGTCCCGCGATCTCGGATCGCGTAGGACTGGCGAAAGGGTTGGCAACGGCAAGTTTGGCGGCCGATTGGGTATTGTTTTTTGGACGTTTGGGGTCAGTTCTTAAGAACCACGCACACAGGTAGTAGAAAAAAATGGCGAAGGAGAAATTCGAGCGGACGAAGCCGCACTGCAACGTTGGGACGATCGGCCACATCGACCACGGCAAGACAACGTTGACGGCGGCGATCCTCGCGGTGCAAGCGGCGAAGAACTTGGCGAAGGCCAAGGCGTATTCGGATATCGCGAAGGGCGGTACCGTTCGCGACCAAACCAAGACGGTCACGATCGCGGTGGCCCACGTCGAATACGAAACCGACAAGCGCCACTACGCTCACATCGACTGCCCGGGCCACGCGGACTTCATCAAGAACATGATCACTGGCGCGGCCCAAATGGACGGCGCCATCCTGGTCGTGTCGGCCGCCGACGGCCCGATGCCGCAGACAAAGGAACACGTGCTGCTCGCCCGCCAGGTGAACGTCCCGGCGTTGGTCTGCTTCATGAACAAGATCGACTTGGTCGACGACCCGGATCTCTTGGACCTGGTCGAAATGGAAATTCGCGACCTGCTCAAGAAGTACAACTTCCCGGATGATGTACCCATCATTCGCGGTTGCGCTCTCCCGGCCCTGCAGAATCCGGCCGATCCGGGCGCGTCGAAGTGCATCAGCGAGCTGATGGACGCGGTCGATTCGTACATTCCGCAGCCGCATCGCGAAGAGGACAAGCCGTTCCTCATGGCGATCGAAGACGTGTTCTCGATCGAAGGTCGCGGCACGGTGGCCACGGGTCGTATCGAACGCGGCATGGTCAAGGTCGGTGACGAAGTTCACATCATCGGCCTGAAGCCCGAACCGACCAAGACCACGGTCACCGGCGTCGAAATGTTCCGCAAGGAACTCGGCGAAGGCAAGGCGGGCGACAACGTCGGCTGCTTGCTCCGCGGTGTCCGCCGTGAGGAAATCGAGCGTGGACAGGTGTTGGCGAAGGCCGGCTCCATCACGCCGCACTCGAAGTTCGAAGCCGAAGTCTACTGCTTGTCGAAAGACGAAGGCGGCCGTCACACGCCGTTCTTCAGCGGCTATCGCCCGCAGTTCTACTTCCGTACGACGGACGTGACGGGCTCGGCGAACTTGGTCGGCGCGGAAATGTGCATGCCTGGCGACAACGTGAAGGTAACCGTTGAGCTCGGCAAGCCGATCGCCATGGACGACGGCGTCCGCTTCGCGATTCGCGAAGGCGGCCGCACGGTCGGCTCGGGCGTCGTGACCAAGATTCTCGACTAGGCCGAACGTCACGGTTTTTCCACTCGCGGCTGGCGGACCTATAGCCAGCCGCGATCGACCGCTGACACGGACGCCTTCCGGGCCACGCCAGGGACTGGCGGCAATCTGCGGCCGGTCGTTATAACGTCCAGCCACAGGGGTGTAGCTCAATTGGCAGAGCACTGGTTTCCAAAACCAGCGGTTGCGGGTTCGATTCCTGCCGCCCCTGCTACTTCTCGGAATATCGCCTTCGGGCAGGGACCACGTCGATGAGCACCGATAATTCGGCCGCCAATTCGCCGCTCGCGGATTTCTTCCAATTCGCGATCTACAAGCGCAATCAAGGCAAGGTGACGCGGCAAACAACCTTCGGTGCCATTGCCGCAACCGTGGCCTTCGCGGCTTGGCGGCTGCATGAATCCCAGCAGGGTGCCGAGTGGTTTAACAGCTCGCGATTCGTCTTGCCGGCCGTTTTGCTGCTTGCAGGCTGGTTCGTTGCTTTCCGGCTGGTGAATCTGCCGAAATTCGCCACCTTCCTGATCGCCGTCGAGGCGGAGATGACGAAGGTGTCCTGGCCTTCGAAAGCCGAACTTTACCGCAGCAGCGTGGTGGTGATTTTCGTGCTCTTTTCGCTGTCCGGCGCGTTGTTCGGTTTCGATGTGCTGTGGCGACTGTTGTTCCAGCTTATTGGCGTGGTGCAGTAATTCCCGCCGGCGGCGGCGTGCGAGGGTAGGAACGTGTCAAGCGAAAATAACGCGGATGGATTAGGCGTTCCCGGAGCCGCGCCCGACGCCCAGTCAGCGGCCGTTCGTGGTGCCATGGGAGATTCCGATGGGCGGGCGGAAACGCTTGCCAACGCCGCCGGTAGTGGTGCGGCACTCGACGAGAATCGCTCGGGCCCCGACGACACATCGACGGCAAACACTGCCATGGCGGCCCATTCCTCGGCTTCGCAAAGCGAGCCGGCCCCACCAGAGGACGACGACCTGGATGACGTCCTGGACGAAATTCCGGAGGATGAAGGTCCCGTTGAGCCTTTGGAGTACGTTGAGGAAGCGGACGAAGAATCCGCGGACCGAGAATGGTACATCCTTAAGGTGCAGGTCAACCGCGAGGATTCGATCCGCGAGGCGCTGCTGCGTCGCGTGAAGATCGCCAAGCTCGACCGATACTTCGGCGATGTCATCGTCCCGACCG
>CAIXSC010000411.1 GCA_903921945.1 uncultured Planctomycetaceae bacterium | reverse complement strand
GGCCGCCGGCTTGGCAAACTGATTCCCGGCGCTCAAAAGACCGACTGCCGCGCGCTGTGCGTCGCGCCGGACGGAACGGTTTGGGCAGGCGTCAACGCCACGTTCGCCGGCCGAGGCGATTTCCTGCATGTCTGCAGCTACCGGCCGGGCGACGCCGCTCCGATCGACCGCGGACCGATCGCGATCAGCAATCCGGATTACACGTCGTTCACCGATGCGGCCGGCCAGCCTAAATCGCATCATCACGGTGTGTATCGCTTGAAAGATGGCACGCTGTTGCCGCGGTATGTCATCATGGGCATTTGCGCCGCCGCCGACGGGACGGTCTATGTAACGACACTTTATCCATTTACCGTGCATGCGTTACGTTTTCCTCGGGTTGCCGGCATCGCGACGACGTATTACCACAATGCGCACGCCGACATGTTCTTCACGCGATTGCTGCGAACCGATTCGTTGGAAGGCCGCGGCGCGACTTCGCCGTTGCGGTTGGCGTCGCTGTTCACGGACCAGACGCCGGCCAACGACATGGGGCGAGCGATCGCGGCCGAGCATCGCGTGCCGCGATTCGATACGGTGAACGGAGCGTTGCGATTGGGAGGCGGTCGGCTGTCGGTCGATGGTGTGCTGATGATCGCGGAACATGGCCAGTATCCCGAGTCGAGCACGGGGCAGTTCCAGTTTCCGAAGCGCCGCTTTTTCCAGGAGATCGCGCGCGAGGTGGAAGCGGCGGGCCGCGCGGTGCCGGTGTTTTGCGACAAGCATTTGGCGGATAACTGGACGGATGCGAAGTGGATTTACGACGAAGCGCGGCGGCTACGGATTCCGCTCATGGCCGGTTCGTCTTTGCCGTTGACGTGGAGGGAGCCGCCGCTGGACACAACTCGCGGCGGCAAGCTTCGCGAGATCGCGGTGACCACGTACGGTCGGCTTGACAGCTATGGCATTCACGCCTTGGAGGCGGCCCAAGCCTTGGCCGAGCGGCGCGGTGGGGGAGAAACGGGAATCGCCCGCGTGCGTTATCTGGAAGGCGCGGCGGTGTGGGAGGCGGCCCGAACGGGTCAGTGCGATCGCGGCTTACTGGACGCTGCTCTGGCGCGCTTGAAGGATCGTCCGCTGCCGCCTGGGAAGCGAGTCGAGGAATTGGTGGCGAACCCGGGATTGATGCTGGTCGACTACCGCGACGGTCTGCGAGTGCGGGTTTATGTGTTGGAGGGCGCGGTGCAGGAATGGGCGGCTGCGTGGAGCGATGACGCTGGAGCTGTGAACTCGACCCTGTTTTGGACCCAGGAGTTGCGTCCTTTCCAGCATTTCGCAGTGCAGCTTTCGGCGGTGGGCCGGTTTATGCAAACAGGCCGTGCGCTGTGGCCAGTGGAGCGCACGCTGCTTACCACCGGCGCGTTAGACGCGATCCTCGTGTCGAAGCGGGAGGCCGGCCGAGTCGTCGAGACCCCGTGGTTACAGATCACCTATGAGTCCGGCTGGAACTGGCAACAACCGCTCCCACCCCCACCCGGCCGTCCGATCACCGCTCCGTGAAACCCTGCGGTGCCGCCTTCGCATTCCGCTTTTCCCGTTCACCGCATTCCTCGTTTACCGCCGAGCCGTAGGCGATGGCTCGTGGGGCGGCACGAAGTCGTTCAGCTTGGCGAAAAACGAACGCGAGACGGATTGCTCGGAGCGAGCGGAGCGGCGTAAGCCCAATGCCACTTATCTTAATGCCATTTCAGGATTTTCGTCCGCCTTTTTTTGTCGGAGGCTCTTCTCGAACTTCGTGGATTTTTGGCGGCGCGGGTGTGCTTTCCTGGGATAGCTGCGGGGATGTGAGCGGTTGGGGTGCTTCTTTTTCGCAGCGCTCTGAAGCGCGGCATCAAAGCGTTCCGTCCACTCCTCGATGCTACACGGAGGCTGCATGAGCAGCCGGTGCTTGAGGGTTGTCCAGATGCCCTTGAAGCGGAGCTTTCGTGGCTCCACTTTGGCCACCTTGGCGGCTTGTCGTCGAAATTGAACTACCAGGTTGTAGGCAACAATCGACGTGTACAACTCCTTCTCGACCATGTCGACACTTTTGGCACGGATGTTCTCGGCATCCATCGTAACTTTCAAGTCGCGGATGTCGAATTCGATATCGTAGCGGCGCTTGTAGAGTTGGGCGGCCGTGTGCGCGTCAAGTTCCAAGGTGCTAACCAAGTAAAGCGAACTGCTGTCGCTAAGTTTCACTTCATGCAGCACGACTTCGACGGCTGCATCCTTAGGCAGGTCCTGGTTGGTCTTCCGATCCTTGCAACTCGGGGTCCATAGCAGATGGTACGACTTGTGGCTTGGTCCCTCATCGATCATTTCGGCATCGCGACGCAGTGCCTTAAAACGAGTATGGTTCAACCGAAAAAGGACATCGTGACCAGCCGCAACCGAGTGGTGTGCCACGCTGAAGATGCCGAATCCCGCATCCGCCAAAATGATCGACTTTTCCGGCAGTTCCAACGCGATTCGCCGCGCCTGCTCGGCTTCGCTAGCGTTGTTTTCTCCATACATGGGGTCAATCTGCGGCAATAAGACGCAGCCACTCTGCATTTCAGTCGCGATCATCAGTTGAGCTACCGGCCACACCGATTCACCATGCTGATTTGTGGCCGGTGGATAAGCCTTGCGGAGCGCCGGTGTTGGAGGCAGGGTGATCGTTGTGCCATCGATGATGAACACTCGCCGCCCATCGATGATACCTGGGCTTTTTTTAGCTAGGTAATCGCAGATTCGTTCGGAGATTTTACGAATGTACTCGAGGCGCAGGCGTGTCCTCGCTCTCGAATAGGTGCCGGTGTTTTCGGAGACCCGTCCCTGCCGGACGCGTTTGTTATCCGGCAAGAGATCCAATCCATGGTTGACGAGATACGCCACCGTTTCATCCAAGGTTTTTCCACCGCCCATTCGTTGAAGAATCAACAACCACAACGTCACGCTATTGGAGTACAGCATGCGCGACGACGGCCGGTCATCGAGGTCCAAGAACTCCTTCTCGTCCGGTACCTCCAAAACCGACCGTAACAACTTCTGGGCCGAGGCGAGCTGCTGCTCGGATGGTGCTTCAAACGCTTGAGAGAGGGGAGTGGCAACCTTGGAACTGGGTTGAACGCGCATCGGTACATCCTTGCAAAATTGGCAGGTTCGTTCGCAACCTGACACCCATGCGCAAAACCCGAGCCAAACTCACTGGTTTTCGGAAAAATTTTAAAAAACAGCGGCATTGGGCTCACGCCGCTCCGCTTTTTTAGAATTGAATTGTCTTCCCACCGGAAGATTTGACGAACTCGTTCGTTGTCTTATTTGAAGGCGAGCGATTTTGGGGCGACTTGACATCGCTGAAGTCCCCACGAAAACTAGGGCGCATGAATGATTCCCCCGATTTCTCCGCACTTTACGACGCGCACGCGGCGATGTTGCTGCGGGTCGTCGCCCGCGCGGGAGTGCCGACGTCGGCGGTTGAGGACGTCGCGGCGGAGGCGTGGCTCAAGGCCTGGGCGAAACGGAGAACGAATTTCAACGGGCAGAACTTTCAAGGGTGGATTTGCGAGATCGCCCGCAATCAAGCGATGGATTGGCTGCGTCGAAAGGCCAATCGCCACGTCGCGCTGTCGCCAACCACCGATTCGGCCGATACCCGGTCGGGCGATCCTATGAATGCCTTGTTGTCACAAGAGTCACGCGCGGCGTTCCGCGACTGCCTTGGCAGCCTCAGCGAGATGCGACAGGCGGTTGTCCGAGCGAGACTGGCGGGCGAGTCGAGCGCCGTGATCGGTGCTGAACTGGGAATGACCGAGGAACAGGTCAATCGGCAGATGCATGTGGCCAAGGAACAGTTGCGGCGGTGCGTCCATGGAAAACTTGGGGACGATAGCCAAGCGGGTGATCGATGAAGCTGCGAATTTTGGACGTTCCCGACGATGCAACGCAGTTGGCCGCTTGGCTGGACGAGCAACTCGCCGGCTATCGTTTGCTGGAAACCGTGTCCGAACTGCGGGCGCTGCGCGATCTGCCAGCGGCCGACCCGTCACCCGTCGAGATCGAGGAATGGCTGGGCCAACGGCGCGACGCCGTGCTCGCCAAGGGTACCGCCGCGCTGGAGGAAGGCCAACAACGCGAACTGCTGCGGCGACCGTGGTTGCTGTTGGACTTACAAGAGGCGATCGACCAAGCGGGCGGCGACTACTGGAACCAGTTGGCAAGACGCTCCGCCGACACATCCGCCGCCCTAGAGCGGGGCCGCGAACGACTTCTGCAAGCCATGTCCGCCGATGCCAGAGCTCAGGCACCCCACGAGGCGCCTAACGAGACGCCAAACGCGGCGGCTCGTGGCGTGGAACCGAAGCGGCGGGGGAGTTGGCGTGCGGCGGCGGTGGGCTTGGCGGCGACCGCGGCCGCGGTGACGCTCGGTTTCTTCGTGTTCCGTTCGCTCCCCGAGCCCACGGCCCTACTGCCCACTCCCCTCGAGCCCACGGAAGTGGCCTGGGGTTGGAACGCGCCGGATTTATTCGCCGGATCGCCAACGCCGCTGGAATATCTGCGGCGGCTCGCCGACGCTGGAAATGAATGGAGCGACGAGCGGCCCGAAACAAAACCAGCCGTCGCGCAGCGGATTCGCGAAATGCGCATGGGATGCCAGCGGCTGATCGACCACCAGCACGCGCCGCTTGCTCCCAACCAGGATGCCGCGCTCAAGCAGCTATGCCGCAAATGGCTCGGACAGTTCAACGACCTGCAAGTGGAACTGGAGCAAGACGAACGAACGCCCCGGGAAGCCCGCGAGGCGATGGACCAAATCGTGGCGAAGTTGACGCAGCGTTTGCGGTCCGGAAAGATCGAATCGTAGCGCGGGACAGCGTCAAACGCGACGTAAGGGTGAAGCCGAACCGTGATGCCCCGCACTGGGCACCGCATCCTCATCGGCGGCCGCGCAATAGTTGCCCGCCACGCCCGATAACAGCGCGGCCAAGATTCCGCACCGCGTCACGCAAGGGGCGAGGATAGCCGTTCCCGGAAGTCCCCATCGATGCTGTCGCGGCTGCTGGCGGCGCATCGGACGTGGTTGGGTTCATCG
>CAIXSC010000410.1 GCA_903921945.1 uncultured Planctomycetaceae bacterium | reverse complement strand
GGAATCCGCGGTGGCGGCCGAATTGAAGTTGGTACCCAGACTCGGGAAGCGCAAGCTTGGCTCGGACTGGCCGTGGTTTCTCGGACCGACGCGTGACGGCAAGTCGACCGAAACCGGACTGGTGACGCCGTGGCCGAAAGAAGGGCCGCGGATCGTCTGGCAGAGGCCTCTGAGCGAAGGCTACGGGATTGGTTCGGTGAGTCGCGGGCGATTTTTGCAGTTCGATCGCGCGCAGGACAAGGCCGTGTTGCTCTGCTTGAACGCGGAGACTGGCGAGGAATTGTGGCGATTCGAGTACGACACGGACTACAGCGACCTCTACGGATACAACGGCGGGCCGCGGACGTCGCCCGTGGTGGAAGGCGACCGCGTCTATATTTTCGGAGTGGAAGGCTGGCTGCACTGCCTCTCGCTGGTGGACGGCACAGTGCGATGGAAGGTGAACACGGCCCGCGAATTCTCCGTCGTGCAAAACTTCTTTGGCGTGGGTAGCACGCCTGTGATCGAAGGCGACTTGTTGCTGGTCATGATTGGCGGCAGCCCGCCGGACGACTTGGAGATTCCACCGGGCCAACTGGACCGGGTGAGCGGCGCGGGTTCGGGGATCGTCGCGTTCGATAAGCGCACCGGCGCGGTGCGGTATAAGATCACCGATGAATTGGCAAGTTACGCGTCTTTGCAATTGGCGACCATTCGCGGGCGGCGATGGGCGTTCGCGTTTTGCCGGGGCGGCTTGGTCGCGTTCGAACCGGCGACGGGCAAAGTGGACTTCGAGTACCCATGGCGGGCGCGGATCTTGGAGAGCGTGAACGCGAGCACGCCGGTGGTGGTGAGCGACGAGGTGTTCATTTCCGAAACTTACTCGATCGGCAGTTCGCTCCTGAAAGTCGCCCCCGGCCAGTACGACCTCGTATGGAGCGACGACTTGGGCCGCCGCGAGAAAGCGTTCAAGGCCCACTGGAACACGCCGATCTTCGTGGACGGCTATCTGTATGGCTGCAGCGGACGCAACCCGCCGGACGCCGAATTGCGGTGCATCGAATGGAAGTCCGGCAGGGTGCAATGGTCGGTTCCCACGCAAATCCGCAGCTCACTGCTTTACGTCGATGGCCATTTCATCAGCATGGGCGAGTTCGGTTCGTTGGAACTGATCAAGGTGAATCCCAAGGAATACGAGTTGGTGTCGGAGATCACCTACAAGCGGCCGATGGCCGGACCTTTGCCGCCCGGGTTGGAAGACTCCAACTTGCTCCGCACCCCCTGTTGGGCCGCGCCCGTGCTGTCCCACGGATTGATGTACGTCCGGGGCGAAGACCGGTTGGTGTGCCTGGAAGTGATCCCCGCCAAGTGATCACCGCCAATTAATCCCCGCGAGTGGTTTTCCATGCGTTGATGTTGGACGCGCACGACCAGATTGGCACGACCCGCATACCCGACAAACCCGGCACCCACGGCTCGTTTTTCCCAAGTGGTGAGTGTTCGCAGCGTGGTTGAGCCGTGCCGCATGGAAATCGGCACGACATAATTGCGAGCCAGGCGGAAGAACGGGGGAAAGCGTCCATGGGACGGTTGATCGGAGTGGTGGAGATTCCGCCGGTGCGGAGCCGGGTGGCGTCGTGGTCGCACTCGCCCTTGCTGTCGCCGCGCCGCTTGGGTGGCCAGACATTGCTGGGGTGGATCGTCGACCGCGTGCGGCAAACCGCGGGCCTCGACGATGTCGTGGTTGTCACCGACGGCGGTCAGTTGGAAATCGCGCGGGCCCGCGTGCCGTCGTCGGTGCGGCTGTACGACTACTTCGCGCCCACGGACGATTCCGAACGCCGCGACGACAGTCGTCACGCTACCGGCCGTGACATGGATAACCGTGCCGCTGCGGACAGTAGCGCTGCGGACAGTAGCGCTGCGGACAGCAACGCCGCGGACAGCAACGCTGCGGACAGTAACGCCGCGGACAGTAACGCCGCGGACAGTGGTGCCGCGGACAGTGGCGTTTCCGACGGCGG
>CAIXSC010000409.1 GCA_903921945.1 uncultured Planctomycetaceae bacterium | reverse complement strand
TGGACGAATCGCTCACCAAGGACTGACCGCTCGTCAGTCCCCAACGGAGACTCAGTCCGGCGGTGTCCAGCCGCGAGCTTGGCACCATTCGACGGAGACAAACCGCCGCAAGAGGTTCCACAGCGTTTGGTTCACGCCGAGCTCTTCCGCAGTCGCCGCGGTTTCGGTCGCGCGGAATTCGGCGGCGTGTGCGGCCAAGCCCGTCGACGCTCGCGTTCCAGGCGGGGATGCATGGACATCGGTTGTCCGTGGAGCAGATGCCGGTTGGGCAGATGCCTCATGGGGCGATGGCGTGATGGGACGGATGCCATCCCATTCCAGTCGCACGGTCCAGCGAGCCAAGGCAGCCGCCGAGTTGACTCGTTCCATCAGTCGGAACGCCCAGAGGGTGCCGAAGCGGTCGCGGTAATCGCGCCAGACTTGATCGCGTGCCGCCGTTTCATCGAAAGGGGACGGCCGCGGACCTGCGTTACTCGGCGCGAACGTGTTCAGCGAGGGATATGGAACGACCTGTCGATCGCTGGCCGCTTGAGACATCGCCACTTCGTCGCTTGCGTTTGGATGAGTGGCGACGGTTTCCGGGGCGAGGGAAGTGGCTGGGGAGGTGGATGCGGAGGTAGATGGGGGTGAGGGTGAGGGTGAGGGTGAGGGTGAGGGCGGGGTTCGCATGGCGAGCGCGCTGGTGAAGAGGGAGGCCAGCAGGGCGAGTTGCCAGATCCAGGGTTCAACGGTGTCTCCGCCCACTGGCAGCCATTCCCAGAGCGCGCCGGCCTGAGCCGCCGCGAGGAACAGGCCGGCGACGGTGATTCGGGTGCCGAGCCCATGGAGTGCGGTTAGGCCGACGAGCAGGAGGAGGAACCAGCCGCGGACGCCGCTGATCTCGAGGGCCGGGGCTCGTCGCAACGCGAGCCATTCGAGGGCGGGCAGGGCGAGAATGCCCCACAGCGACAGCACGATCCACTGCCACGCCTGTTCGTGCGGACGCTTGGAACCAAGCACGGACATGAGCGGGCAGAACAGGAGAATGGCGGCGAGATAGCGAGCCGGCTTCCAGGCATCGGCGGCCAGGGCGAGCCCGTCGGGCAACCGAATGGCGAATTCCACCGTTGCGATGCCCATGGCCGCAGCGCCAGCCCAACGCCACGCGTAGATCAACGTCGTGCCGCGGGCTGCGCTGAGGAGCCAACCCAGCAAAGCGGCCGCCGCAATCGTCACGATCGTCACAGTCAACAGATTCATACAAAACCCGCAAAATTTTCGCGTCCCGTTTCGGCAACGTAGAACGCGCGCAAGTCACCGGCAAGTCGCAACTTGGTCGAAAGCGAGCAGCTTTCATTTGCCGACGGCAAGAAGGTGAGGGATGGTTCCCCAGATAGTTGATGGCGACTGGCGGCTAGCCGGCAGCGCCGCCACGTGCGAACGACCAGGATGCGATTTGAGGAGAATTCACGATGAAATGCGGTCCCTGGCTGGCCGTAGCCCTGATGCTCTCGGTCAGCGGTTATGCGTCCGCCCAAACGCTTGGACGCGGACGCGCTCCAGCCAACTTGTTTAGCTATCAACAACCCCAGCCCGGGCCACCGGTGGAAGTGGCTACGCCACAACCGTTACCGCAAATGTATGGCGCCCCGCCCGCGACTCGCGTGCGTCGCACGACTCCCGACCTACCTGTTTTCGTGCCTTCGCCCGGCGTGGAATACATCGACGGCTACTATCACGGCGGCCCCTACGCTGCTCACGGTGGCCTGCTGCCCCGCTTGCATGCGCCCTGGGGTCCAGGCTACTGCGGTCGGTTCGGTTACGGTCCTTGCGGCTGGAGCGGCTGCGGGCACTGCGGACCGCAGGGAGCCTGTGCTCCGTCTCCGTGCGTCGCGAAAGCACCCAGGAAAGTCCGCGGCTCGAAGCACCCGCGCCACACCCCGCACTGCTGCGTCGCTCCGTGCCAGACGACGTGCGACAAGAAAACCCGGACGCCGCGCCCCCGGAAAGCGAAGGGCGACTGCACCACCGGTTGCTCGAATTGCTATGCCGGCCACCGCGGCCTGTTCCCGTGGGGCGGCTGGAACGGCTACGGTTGGTGGGGCGGCTACCCGTGCGGCGTCCCGCACCCGCACGGCCACGATCCGCTGAAGCCGACAGTCCCGCCACCCGTGGGTCACGGACCTGTCGTGGAACCGGCCCCGGCGAGCACGACCGAACCGCAAGCAGGCTACCGCCTGCCGTACTCGGCCGAGCGTCCCACGCCCGCCGTCGTGCCGTCGGCTGCTTGGAACCTGGAGCCAACCCGCCGGTCGTTCTAATTACGACCGGGAACCCTGGACGTTGAGATCGAAAAATCGCGGTCGTTTCCCTCGGGAAGCGGCCGCGATTTTTTTACCGCCGCGACAACATCGAGATCGTGGTGGTCGATCAAGCCCCAAACTCGGGAAGCGGCCGCGATTTTTGTTGGTCCATCCGGGATTCGTGTGGTTCCCGCCGAAGATTCGTGCCTCGCCGAACTTCCGAGCCACGGCGCAAGCCGCACCCTGCGACTCCTGCGATGGCGACCCACAGGAAACCCAGAAGGACCTCTTTGTTTGCCGTC
>CAIXSC010000408.1 GCA_903921945.1 uncultured Planctomycetaceae bacterium | reverse complement strand
GCCTACAAAGACGTGCCCGGCCTGTGCAAGTCGGCGACGATTACGGCGATTGAAGCGCAAGGCTGGTCGCTGAACCCCGGCCGCTACGTGGGCTTCGCGCCCGGCGAGGAGGTGAGCGACGAGGATTTCAAGACGCAACTGGAGACGCTCAACGAGGAACTGGAAAGGCTGAACGCCCAGGCGCGGGAACTGGAACAAATCATCGCCGCGAATGTGGCGGGGATTTTGGGAGCCTGACGATGCCCCCCAGCCAATGGTGTCCGCGACGACTCGACGAGCTTGGTTTTGTAGGTCGCGGCAAGTCGCGACATCGGCCACGCAATGACACTCGCCTTTATGGTGGCCCATATCCGTTCATTCAGACCGCGGAGATCATCGCCGCTGACCCTTACATCACGACCTACTCGCAGACTTACAGCGATTATGGAATGCAGCAGAGTAAGATGTGGCCGGCTAACACACTCTGTATGGCGATTGCTGGAGCCAACACGGCGAAGACGGCGATCTTGAAATTTGACGCCTGCTTTCCCGACAGTGTTGTTGGCTTTATTCCCGATAGCGACAAGTCAGACCTTCACTTCATCAAGTACTCGCTCGACTACATGCGGCATCAATTCCTAGCCGTCAGTCGAGGCGCGACTCAAGACAACCAAAGCCTCGAGAAACTTCTCTCAATTCCCATACTTGTCCCCGAACTTGATGAGCAGCGCCGCATCGCCGGCATCCTGTCGGCTTACGACGAACTGATCAACAACAGCTGGCGGCGCATCAGGATTCTGGAGGCGATGGCCCGCGCCCTCTACCGCGAGTGGTTCGTCCACTTTCGCTTCCCCGGCCACGAATCCGTCCCCCGCGTCCCATCCCCGCTCGGCGAGATCCCGCAGGGGTGGGGGGTGAAGAAGCTGGAATCGTTGATGACAGGGCATATCGGCGGCGGATGGGGCAAAGAAGAACCAGATGACGACCATACCGAGCCTGCGTGGGTGATTCGAGGCACAGATATTCCCGATGCGCGAAGTTCCCAAGTTGCCCGTGTGCCGCGCCGCTTTCATTCGCCGTTAAATCTCCGCTCGCGCAGGCTCGCGACGGGCGACATCCTGTTTGAAGTCTCCGGAGGCGGCAAAGGTCAGCCGGTTGGGCGAACTCTACTTGTTACTCCACACTTGATGTCGTGTTTCCGTGGCGATGTGATTTGTGCGACCTTCTGCAAGCGTATCCGCCCCGACGCCCTGAACTACGGTGCGGAGTTGCTCTACCTCTCGCTCCTGGAGGGCTACGCGTCCGGCGAGATCGAGCAGTTCCAGGTGCAGTCCACGGGTATCTTCAACGTCAAGTGGAACGCATACATTGCCAAGACTGAGCGAGTCGTTCCACCAGAGCCGTTGCGATCGAGTTTCCGCGATCAAGTCGTGCCGCTATTCGCCGAAGTCGCGACGCTCGGTTTGCGAATCCAAAACCTCCGCCGCACCCGCGACCTGTTGCTGCCGCGTCTGATCTCCGGCCAGATCCATGTGGAGGCGCTCAATCCATGAGTCGAACCGCCGAAGAACCGCTGAAGAACCGCTGCCGGAACTCGCGGCACTCGACTGGCAACGATCCTCGAATTGGGATCCGCCACGCGGGGCCGGGCGCGAATGCGGCTGATGCGGCGACTTCGGCTGATCCCGCGGCTGCGACCTAGCGGGATAGGACGCGTGACCGACCAACAACCCGCGGTCGGCGGTAAGCCAACATCACGGTAGCCACTGGGAGGGATTGGCTGGAGTGAACCAAGCCTGC